>DASWDK010000246.1:0-4850 GCA_036395335.1 Thermoanaerobaculia bacterium | reverse complement strand
CGCCTCGCGAATCCGGCATCGAAAGGCACAAGAGCCCGCGCGACAGCCGACCAATCGCGATCGGACAGAGCCACGTCGAAGGCCGGTTCGAGGAGGCCCGCCTTCGCCGCCCAGACGAGGGCCGGCGCGGTTTCGCGCGCGTCGAGAAGCTTCGCAAGCTCGGCCTGTACCCTCTCGCGCGCGACGCGGAAGAGCGCCGGCGCCACGCGCCGGCAGGCGGCGGAAGTGCGGGAATCCGGACGAAGTCCGTGCGTCGCAATGAGCCGCGCCGCGCGCAGCGGCCGCAAAGGGTCTGCTACGAGGTTCTTCTCCGCGACCATCCGCAGGAGGCCGGCCGCGAGGTCGGCGATCCCTCGGAAGGGATCCACGACGTCGCCCGAATCGAGCGCGATCGCGATCGCGTTGACCGTGAAGTCGCGGCGGGCCAGATCGGTTTCGATCGAATCTCCCTCGAGCTCGCCGACGTCGACGATCCGACCGCGACCGGCGACGCGGTAAACCCGGGGTCGTCGTTCTCCGGAAAGAAGAATCGCCCGTCCGTACCCGCGCGACTGGAGCGCGCGGGCGATCTCTCCCGCGTCTCCCGACACCGCCAGGTCGACTTCGGTGACGTCCCGGCCGAGAACGAGATCCCGCGGCGCGCCCCCCACGATCCAGGCGTCGAAACCCATTCGGCTCGAGAGCCGGGTCAAGGCGACGAGCTTCCGTTCTTTCCCGAGCGCCCGGATGCGGGCGTGGAGCGCTCCGGGGATGCCGCGGGTCTTCCGGCTCGAGACCGCGAAAATGGTCTTCCGGCTTACAATCTTCGGATGCCCTCCCACCCCTCGACGGTGACACCGGAGGTCGTGCGCCGAATTGCTGCCCTGGCGCGCCTTCGGGTTCCCGAGACTGAGCTGCCCGTCTGGGCGCGGCAACTCGATCGAATTGTCTCCTACATCGACCAATTGAAGGAGCTGCCGGAGGAACTGTCCCTCTCCCGGGACTCCGCCCCGCCGACCCCTTTCCGCTCCGATTTCCCCCGGCCGGGCGCGGGTGACCGCGCTCTCTTGGAGAACGCCGCCATGAGCGTACATGGCTTCGGCGTCGTCCCGCGGGTCGTCGGGGGCGAGGAGTGATCGGGATTCCGGCTCGGAGCGTCCGATGAGCTCTCGGCCTGCCGGCGTCGTGGCGACGGCTGCGGAAGTCCGCGCACGCCGTCGCTCCGCGGAAGAGACCCTCCGAGAAACGCTCGCGCGCGTCGACGCGCTGGACGGAAAGATCGGGGCGTTCCTCGAGGTGACGCCGGATCTTGCGATCGAGGAAGCGCGCTCCGCGGATGCGCGCGTCGCCTCGGGAGAAGACCTGCCGCTCGCGGGCGTGCCCTTCGCGATCAAGGACAACATGTGGGTCGCGGGACGGGAGGCGACCTGCGCGTCGCGCATCCTCCGAGGATTCCACCCTCCGACGGACTCGACCGCGGTCTCGCGGCTGAGGAAAGCGGGCGCGGTGTTCGTCGGGCGCGCCAACATGGACGAGTTCGCGATGGGATCCTCGACGGAGAACAGCAGCGTCCAGCTCACACGAAATCCGCACGACCTGGAGCGCATTCCCGGAGGCTCCTCGGGCGGAAGCGCTGCGGCCGTGGCATCGGGCATGGTGCCGGCCGGCCTTGGCTCCGATACCGGAGGCTCGATCCGCCAGCCGGCGGCCTGCTGCGGCGCCGTCGGATTCAAACCGACTTACGGGCGGGTCTCGCGGTACGGTCTCGTGGCGTTCGCCTCGTCGCTCGACCAGATCGGACCGCTCACGCGCAACGTCGCCGATGCCGCTCGGGTGTACCGGGTGATCGCGGGATTCGATCCGCTCGACTCGACGAGCTCCGCGGAGGATCCGGGCGATCCGGAGAGCGCCACCGGCCGGGGGTGCGCCGGGATGCGGATCGGCTTTCTCGTGGAAGCGGAGGCCGAGGGTTTGGACGGTGAGGTCGCGAAGAACCTCGACGATGCGCGGCGGCTCTTCGAATCCGCCGGAGCCCGCGTGATACCAGTGTCGGTTCCCCGGGCGCCCGAGGCAATCGCGATCTACTACGTGGTCGCCAGCGCCGAGGCCTCCTCGAACCTCGCGCGCTACGACTCGGTCCGGTACGGGCCGCGCCCATCCGTCAGCGACATCGCGTCTCTCTACGTCGAGAGCCGGACCATGGGTTTCGGGCCGGAGGTCAAGCGGCGCATCCTACTCGGAACCTTCGCGCTCGCGGCGGGGTACTACGAGGCGTATTACGGTCGCGCGATGCGCGCGCGGGCCGTCCTCTCGCAAGACTTCGAGCGCGCTTTCGAGCTCGTCGACGTGATCGTCTGCCCTTCGATTCCGACGCCCGCGTTCCGGATCGGGGAGAAGACGGAGGACCCGCTGACGATGTACCTCTCCGACATCTTCACGGTGCCGGCGTCGCTTGCCGGGTTGCCCGCGATTTCCGTCCCTTCCGGTTTCTCGAAAGACGGGCTGCCCCTGGGACTCCAGATCCTCGGCCCTCGGTCCGGCGAAGACAGCGTGTTCGCGGCGGCCGCAGGCTTCGAAAGGGAAATCGCGCTGCCCGACGAGACCCCTCGCGGCGTTCGCTGAGAAGCCGGTGGAAAGCGTCCGGAGACGCAGGGCGTGGGGGATCGGCGCGGCGATCTTCTTCGTCGCCGCTGTCGCAGCGCCAGACGCCTTCACCGCCGACAAGACGATCGTGATCTCGCCCGAGCTCAAGGTCTCGATCGGAGAAGGGGACGAGATCACGCTCGCGGCCCGGCCGCTGCCAGGCGAGGGTCTCGACGCCTTCGTCCGCCGATTCACCGACAACCCGCGGACCAAGAAGGAAATCCTCTCGCAGAACGAGGGAGTGAAGCTCCTGCGGCCCGACGTCTTCGTCCGGGTCCCGTACCGCCTGCTGTCGGAGAACTACCGCCGCATTGCGATCGAGGCGCTCTTCCCGCGCGACACGAGCGATGCGAAGGGATGGGTTCACCGTGTCGCTGCGCTCACGGGAAAGCCGGAGAGCCTCTGGCGCATCGCGGAGTGGTTCACCGGCTCCGGCGCGAACTACAAGGAAGTGCAGGCCGCGAATGGCTTCGAAGCTCTTCCAACCGATCGCGAACAGGTCGTGCGGGTTCCCTTGAATCTGCTCACGCCGACCTTCCGCGACGAGGCGGCGGCCGCGGCCGCAACGGCCTCGCTTCCGCTCCGGTACGGCCGCGACGAAAAGGGCCGATACGCTCTCTACCGCTTGCAGCGCGGAGAAGCGCTCTATTCGGCGGTCGTGGTCCGCCTGACCGGGCGCCTTCACGCCGAGGACGTCAACGCGAAGGCGGCCGAGATCGCGCAGAGGAACGCAATCTCGGATGTGCGCGCGATCCCCGTCGGTTACGCGGTCAAGATCCCGGTCGAGGACCTGTCCCCGGAGTTCCGTCCGCCCGACGACCCGGCACGGATCGAGGAGGAAAAGGGGCGCCTCGAGGCCAACCAGTTCGTCAACCGCGTGCGCGCTGCGAACCTCGCGGGCGTCACCTTCGTTCTGGACGCGGGACACGGCGGCCGCGACACCGGCGCGTTCGTCGGCGGCGTCGAAGAGGCGCGGCACGTCTACGACATTGCCTGCCGGGTGGAGAGGCTGCTCCGCGCGCACACGCGCGCGTCGGTCTTCCCGACTGTGCGGCGCCGGACGCCCTGCAGCGACGGCCGCTCGGACCAGGTTCTCGATTCGCGGAGCGCCCGGGTCATGACGAGCCCTCCCTACGATCTGGACGATCCCAAAGTCGGCGTCAATTTCCGCTGGTATCTCGCCAACTCCGTCCTGCGCCGCATCGAGGAGCGGGGCGGATCGGAGGACCGAACCGTCTTCGTCTCCCTGCACGCCGATTCGCTCCATCCCGCGGTGCGCGGACTGATGGTCTACATCCCGGGGGAAAAGTATTTGAAGGCCTCCTTCGGGAAGAATGGCGAGCTGTACAACGCACGCCGGGAAGTTCGGGAGGAGCCACGGGTCAGCTTCTCCCGGCGCGATCGCATCAAGGCCGAGGGGGTCTCCCGTCACCTGGCGGAGAAGATCGTCGGCGCATTCCGCACGCTCGGTCTTCCGCTTCACGCCTTTCAGCCGATCCGCCGGAACGTGATTCGCGGAGGCCGCGAATGGGTGCCGGCGGTCCTGCGTTACAACCGGATTCCGGCCCGGGTCCTGATCGAGGTCTGCAACCTGAACAACCCCGACGACCGAAAGCTCCTCGTCTCGCGCGCCTACCGGGAAAAGGTCGCGGAGGCCATCGTCTCGGCGCTCGTCGAGTTCTACGGCGGGGAAGGGGAGCGAACCGTGACGGCGCAGAAAAGAGGTTCACGGCAGCCGTCGGGCGGCGCTCAACCAACCGAGGACTGAGGACTCGGGACTACCGGGCCGGCTGGCGAGCCGCTACCGGAGTCTCCGACAGGAACGCGACCCACGCGGGGTCGGTGGCGATCGGGAGGTATGCCGGATCCGAGCGAAGACTCTCCCGGTCGAGCGCCCCCTCCGATTCGAGAACGCGGAGCGTCTCCACCGTCTTGGAGGTGTTGCCCGCGCGGGCGTAGACCTTCGACAGGAGTCGCACGCCTTTCCACCGGTCCGCCATCAGGACCCGAGCCTGATCGACCGATTCGACGGCGCTCTCTCTCTCTCCCAGGTTCGCCTGCGCCACGGCCAGCGCGGAGAGAGCATCGGGATCGGGACCAGCTTCCCGGACGTATCTCTCGAGCCGGTCCCGGGCGCCGGCGGAGTCCCCCTGCGCGAGAAGCGCGAGCGCGAGCTCCTTCGAGGCGCCGGGAGAGGCCGGCGACCGGGAGATCGCGCGCAGGAAGGC
>DASWDK010000245.1:0-17445 GCA_036395335.1 Thermoanaerobaculia bacterium | reverse complement strand
GACCGTGAAGCTCTCTCCATTCCGAGGTGACTTTTCGGCGACCGTCTCCGGTCGCCCGGGAGCCTTCACCGTCGGGAAGGACGCGGCCGACCGTCTTCGTGAAGCGATCGAGAAGGCCGCGGCACCCCCGGTCACCTTGGCGCCCGCACGAACGACGCCGAAGACTCTGAAATAGTCCGCTATCTCTTCCCCGTGACGTGAGGAGGCCGCTTCTCGGCGCGGGCGGCCAGCTCGTCGATCCGCTTCTGCCGCGCTTTCTCCTTCACGTCTTCGACCTCGACCTGCTTCTCTTTCGCCTTCGAGAAGAGCGTCGAAACCCACAACATCGCCCCGGCGCCCGCCGGGATCTTCGCTCGCCGCGCGGAAGCCCCCCAGAACTTCGTCTTCCGGAATTTGGCCTCCGAGAGGTCGGAGTTTCCGAAGTCGGCTCCGGAGAGTTGCGCTTTCGTGAAATCGGCGCCGATCGCGCGGGAGAAGCGGAAATCCGCCTCCTCGAGGTTCGCCCCCTGGAAGTTCGCCCCGATCAGGAGCGTGCCGGAGAGATCGGCTTCCAGCGCCAGCACGTGTGACAGGTTGGCGCGCTTCAGGTTCGCCTGGCGGAAGTTGCCGAACGAAAGGTCCGCCCGCGAGAAGTCGACGCCCTCGGCCTGCGCCTCCGAGAGGTCCGCGTGGGCGAATTTCGCGCCCGGGAACGAATAAGGCTTCAGGTCGATCCTCCGCAGCACCGCCTTGGAGAGGTCGGCGCCTCGAAAGTTCGCCCGCTCGAAGCGCGCCGTCCGAAGGTCGACGCCGACGAGCTTCGACTCGGAGAAGCTGACGTCCTCGCCGCCGGCGTCCAAGAAGAGGGCGCCGCGCAGATCCGCCTTGCGCAAACGCGCCCGGTCGAACTGGGCACCGCTGAAGTTGGCTTCCACTGCGGAGACGAGCTCCATGTCCGCCTCGGCGAAATCGGCGCGCTCGCAGTCCGCCGCGTTCAACGACGCCTGGCGGAGGACCGCGCCGACGAACTTTGCTCGGCGCAGGTCTGCGCCCGTGAAGTCAGCGGACTTCAGGTTCGCGCGGGCGAAGATCGCGTTGGGGAAAGACCCCTGAGGGGCGGCAACCCCTTCGAAAAAGGATCGCGAGAGGTCCGCGCCGTCGAAGTGCGCTCCGAAGAGCTTGACTCCCCGGAAATTCACGTCGCAGAGCGTCGCTCCGGCGAGGTTGGCCCCGTTCAGGTCCGAGCCCTCGAGCTTCGTCAGCGTCAGGTCCGCGCCGGCGAAATTCGCCTGAAGAAGAGTGCAGCTCTGCAGCGACGCACCACGCAGGCGCGCTCCCGCGAGGAAGACCCCGGTAAAGTCGAGAAAGTCCAGATCACAGTGCTCCAGGATCGCTCCCGGCGCCGAGACCCCTTCGAACCGTGCCATGGTCAGAGTGGCGCGGGTCAGGTCGGTGCCCGAGAGGGTCGCTCCGGAGAGATTGGCGCGCGTCAGATCCGCGCGCTTGAGATCCTTGCCCGACACGTCCTTTCCGGAGAGGTTGGCCCCCGTCAGATCCGGCGTCACTCCGGCGTTGCTGTTGCGCCAATCGTTCCAGTCGGGAGAGAGGAGGAGACGCTGGTGCTCGGGGTTCGCCATCCGGAGCGATTGTAACCGCCGGAGTCGCGCGGCATCTCGCGTTAAAATCGTCGGGATGAAAGCCACGGTGACCGCCCCCCAGAAGGCGATGGAGCGCATTCGCCGGGCGCTCGTCGGCGGTCACCCGCTGATTTACGTCCAATCCTGGGAGGAGACGCGGGTCGAGAGGCTCGCCCAGCACCTGGCCAAGACTTTTTACGGCGCCCCGGTGGCTTTTGGAGTCTGGTCCGTCGTGGACGGGCTGTTCGTCGACGGCCAGGCGGTGCCGAACACGCATGACCCGCTCGCCGCCTTGGAGGCGATCCTCGCGGGAGACGGGAAGGGTTTCTATCTGATGAAGGACTTCGGCGGCTCTGCGGACGGCCGGCCGGAGATCGTCCGCCGGCTGCGCGACGTGTACCGAGGCCTGAAGGACCGTGGCCGGCACGTCTTTCTGGTTTCCCCGCGGCTCGTCATCCCGGAAGACGCGAAGAAAGAGGTCTACGTCGTGGAGTACGAGCTTCCCGACGAAGGCGAGATCGCCCGCATTCTCGATTCCGGGCTGAAGCGCCGGCTCGGCCCGGAAGGGATCCAGGACACGGAGCTGAAGAGGCTGGCGCTCGCGCTGCGTGGACTGACCGCCGACGAGATCGGACACGTTCTCGCGAAGACGTTCGCCGAGCGGCGGACCTTCGACGAGGAGGCCTTCCGCGAAATCCTCTCGGAAAAGGAACAGATGTCCCGCAAGGAGGGGGTCCTCGAGTTCGTCCCTCCGCGCGTCTCGCTCGACGATGTCGGCGGCTACGCCGTCTTGAAGCAGTGGCTCGAGAAGAGACAGAAGCTGTTCTCGCGGGAGGCGCTGGATGCCGGAATCCCGATCCCGCGCGGCATCCTTCTCATGGGGGTCTCGGGCTGCGGGAAGAGCCTGTGTGTCAAGACGATCTCCACCGAGTGGAACCTGCCGCTCTTCCGGCTCGACATGAACGCAATCTTCGGGACGGACAACCCGGAGGCGACGTTCCTGAAGGCACTTCGATCCGTCGAGGCGGTTTCGCCGGCCGTTCTCTGGATCGACGAGATCGAGATGGGCGTCGGCGGCTACCGCGACGGACAGGACGCGTCGATGTCCCGGATCTTCTCGGGCTTTCTCACCTGGATGCAGGAAAAGAACGCCCTCGTCTTCGTCGCGGCGACCGCGAATCGGATCCACCTCTTGCCCGCGGAGATCATCCGCAAGGGACGGTTTGACCAGGTCTTTTTCGTCGACCTGCCTCTCGAAGAGGAGCGCAAGCAGATCTTCCACATCCACCTGACCAAGAACCGGTGCGACGTCTCGAAGCTCGATCTGGTGTTCCTCGCGAAGGCGACGAACGGTTGGAACGGCGCGGAGATCGAGCAGGCGGTGATTTCCGCCGTGGTGGACGCCTACGCGGAGAAGCGCGAGGTCACCGAGGACGACCTCTACCGGATGATCTCGGCGACCGTGCCCCTCTCCGTGACGATGGAGGAACAGATCAAGGCGATCCGGAGCTGGGCGCACGAGCGAGCCTTGAACGCGTCGCGGGCGTAACTCCCTTTGGACTAGTTCTTCGCCGGATCGATTTCCCCTCGCCGGAACGGCGCGAGAAACTCGATTCGATCCCGCCAATCCCGCATCCGCGAGAGGAGCGCCTCGAAGCGCGCGGAAATCGAGTCGGTCTCGAGCAGATCCTGGAGCTCGGCCGCTTCGTAGCGAAGCCGGACCGCGAGCTCCGAGGCGAGGCGTTCCGGCTCGAGCGTCTCGTCCGGAAGCGGCGGGACCTCCATCGTGGCCGCGATCGCTCGGAAGAGGGAAACGGCCTCGGTCGAGATCCGGATCGCTTCCCCGGCGTCGCGGAATGGGATCGACGTGATCTCTTCCACCTCCGCGACCCGATAGGGCGCCGGCGGCGACTCCGCCAGGACCCGATAACGGAATTCGCCCTCGAGAACGATGTTGTACCGCCCGTCGGAAAGCTCCTCCGCCTCGACGATCCGCCCGGCGCCGCCGACCGGATGGATTTTCGGCGTCGGACCGGAGCTCTCCCGGCCCGGCCGGATCATCGCCATTCCGATCGTCCGGTCTCCCGCGAGTGCATCCGCAACCATGGCGCGGTAGCGCGGCTCGAAGATGTGGAGGGGCAGAAGAGTGCCCGGGAGAAGCACCACGTCGGGCAGCGGGAAAAGGGGAATCCGACGGCGCGTCATCGTCCCGGACCGCCCTTGCCGCCTGTGAGCTCCCGAACGTAAACCACCGTCTGTCGGATCTGCTCGTCAGTCAGCTTGCCCTGGAAGCTCGGCATCGGGTCGTGCCCTTGCCGGATCTGCTTTTCGATCACTTCCGCGGAGCCGTCGGAGCGCCAGACGCCGTCGATCAGGTTCGCGTAGGGGAATCGGCCCGCGACGACCGTCTTGCCATCGCCGCTTGGAGAATGGCAACGCGCGCATTTGCGCTCGAAGATCCGGCGCCCCGCGGCGAGGTCTCCGCCGCGGGCGTCTCCTTCGGGAAGGCGATCCGGGCCGCAGGCGACCGAGAGCAGCGCCGAGGCGACGAAGAGGACGAGCATCCTGCCGCGAATCACGTCTCGGAGTTTAGCGGTCGGGATCCGAGACAGAAGTGTTCTTCAGAGAATTCTGAGCGGATCAAGTCGCGAGATAATTGCGCGCTCGCCATGGGATGTTGCTCTGCGGCGGTTTACTCTCTTCCGGCGCCGTCGAGGCGCCGCTAAACTCGTGTCTGATCCGAAGGACAAAGTCTTCGAGAACGTCGTTGGACGTTATTACGTGGACTCGCAGTGCATCGACTGCGACGTCTGCCGCGTGACCGCGCCCGCCAACTTCCAGCGCGAGGAGGCGAAGGGATACTCGTACGTCTTCCGGCAGCCGGAGAACGCCGAGGAAGAGGCGCAGTGCCAGGAGGCCATGGACTCCTGTCCGGTCGAAGCGATCGGCGATGACGGCAGCTCGGCCTGACGGAGGCTAGGCCTCCTTCACCTCGAGGATCGATCGAAAGTACTCGATCGTCTTGACGAGTCCCTCGACGAGCGCGACCTTCGGCTCCCAACCGAGCCTCGTTCGCGCTTTGGTAATGTCCGGTTGCCGGACCCTCGGATCGTCCGCGGGCAGGGGTCGGAAGACGATCTCGCTCGTGGTGCCGGTCAGCTCGCGAATCGTTCTCGCAAACTCGAGCACCGAGAGCTCCACCGGATTCCCGATGTTGACCGGCCCTCGTTCTTCCGAGAGAAGGAGCCGGTAGATCCCGTCGATCAGGTCGGAGACGTAGCAGAAGGACCGCGTCTGGGATCCGTCCCCGAACACCGTCATCGGCTCTCGCGCGAGCGCCTGGCCGATGAGCGCCGGAACCACGCGGCCGTCGCGGGGCCGCATCCGCTCCCCGTACGTGTTGAAGATCCGAACGATGCGCGTCGGGACTCCGCGCGCCCGCTGATACGCCATCGTCAAGGCTTCCGCAAAGCGCTTCGCTTCGTCGTAGACGCCCCGGGGACCGATGGGGTTGACGTTGCCCCAGTAGGTCTCCGGCTGGGGATGGACGAGGGGGTCGCCGTAGACCTCCGAGGTCGACGCCAGAAGGAACCGCGCGCCCTTCGCGAGCGCGAGACCGAGAGCGTTGTGAGTTCCGAGAGAGCCGACCTTCAGGGTCTGGATCGGAAGCTCGAGATAGTCGATCGGTGAAGCGGGTGAAGCGAAGTGCAGGACGGCATCGACGTCTCCGTCGATCGAAATGAACTTCGTGACGTTGTGCTCGACGAAGTGGAACCGCCGATCGGCTTCGAGATGGGCGATGTTGCGAACGTTCCCGGTCACGAAGTTATCCATGGCGATCACTTCGTGCCCCTCGGCGAGGAGCCGGTCGCACAGGTGGGAGCCCAAGAATCCCGCCCCCCCGGTGACGAGGATTCTCACGATCTTCCGACCCCCGTATACGACCACCCCGCCGCTTTCAGCTCCCTCGGCTCGTAGACGTTCCTCAGATCGACGACGGTCTTCGCTCTCATCAGCCTCGCCAGCCGGCCGAAGTCGAGCGCCCGGAACTCGTTCCACTCGGTCGCGAGCACGAGAACGTCCGCCCCGCTCGCGCAGTCGTAGGCGTCCGTCGCGTAATAGAGGTCGGGCAAGATCGCGCGCGTGTTCTCCATCGCCGCCGGATCGAAGACGCGCACGGTGGCGCCTGCCGCGACCAGATCGGTGATGACGGCGAGCGCGGGCGACTCCCGGATGTCGTCGGTCTCCGGTTTGAAGGAGAGCCCGAGAACGGCCGCCGTTCGACCTTCCAGGTTACCCGCGGCGCCGACGATCTTCCCGGTCATTCGTGCCTTCGTCTCACAGTTGACGGCGATCGCCGCTTCGATGATCCGGAAGCGGTAGCCATTCTGCCGCGCGAGGTCGATCGCGGCGGCCGTGTCCTTGGGGAAGCAGGAGCCTCCGAAACCGGGTCCCGCGAGAAGGAACCGGGAGCCGATCCGCCGGTCGAGCCCCATCCCGCGCGCGACGTCGTAGACGTCGGCGCCCATGAGCTCGCAGAGCTGCGCGATTTCGTTGATGAAAGAGATCTTGACCGCCAGGAAGCCGTTCGACGCGTACTTGATCAGCTCCGCGGAAGCGACGTCCGTGATCACGAACGGCGTTTCCGCGAGGAAGAGCGGGCTGTAGATCTCCTTCATCACGTCGATCGCGCGAGCGTCGGAGGCGCCGATCACGATTCGGTCGGGGCGAAGGAAGTCGGAAATCGCCGAGCCTTCGCGGAGAAACTCGGGATTGGAGACGACCGAAAACTCCCGTTCTCCGTCGTTCGACTGCAGGATCTGCTCGATCATGCGGCCGGTCCCGGTCGGGACCGTCGATTTCGTCACGACGACCTTGTATCCGTTCATGTGCTCGGCGATCGACTCCGCCACTCCTCGGACGAACGTCAGGTCTGGCGAGCCGTCGGGGTTGGGCGGAGTGCCCACGGCGATGAAGATCGCGAGCGCCCTCTCGATGCCCGACTTCAGATCGGTCGTGAACGTGAGCCTTCCGGCGCGTTCGTTCTTGGCGACGATCTCTTCGAGCCCCGGCTCGTAGATGGGGATGCGACCGGACTGGAGGGAGGCGATCTTCGCCTCGTCCTTGTCCACGCAGACGACGTCCATGCCGAAGTCGGCGAGACAGGCCCCGGTCACGAGACCCACGTAGCCCGTGCCGACGACGCAGATGTTCACGCGACGGGACTCCCGGCGACGTCGCTGTTCTGTCGGCGAAACCACTCGACCGACCGGGAGAGACCTTCGGCGAGAGGGACCCGGGCGCGGAACCGCAGCAACCGCTCCGCCTTCTCGACGGACGCGTACGTGACCGGGACGTCACCCGGTTGGACGGGCTGCCGGGCGAGGCGCGCGGTCTTGCCGGTCGCCTTCTCGATCTCCGCGACCAGCTCCGAAAGGGTCACCGGTCGGGCGCCGCCGAGGTTGACGATCTCGAAGCCGGGCCTCGCGTTCTCGAGCGCCGCCTCGACGCCGTCGGCGATGTCGTCAATGTAGGTGTAATCGCGCCGCGAGGTCCCGTCCCCGTAGAAGGGAATGGGCCGGTCCTCCTCGAGGGAGCGAATGAAGCGGGCGATCGCCATCTCGGGACGCTGCCGCGGGCCGTAGACGGTGAAGAAACGCAGGCACCACGCGGGCAGCCCGTGGAGGTGGTGCGCGTTGAAGACGTGAAGTTCTCCGGCGCGCTTCGTGGTTGCGTACGGGGAGATCGGCCGGTCGATGGGGTCCTCCTCCGAGAAGGGAAGTTTCGAGTTGATCCCATAGACCGACGAGGACGACGCGAAGAGAAACGGCGGCCGGCCGTGAGCGACGGCGGCTTCCAGCAGGTGGAGGGTCCCCACGCAGTTGACCTCTTCGTAAAGGACCGGCTGGGAGAGCGACGGCCGGACTCCTGCGCGCGCCGCCAGATGGAGGACCGCATCGAACCGCTCCTCGGAAAACGTCCGGAAGACGAGATCGCGATCGCGAATGTCGCCTTCCACGAGCCGGAAGAGAGGATTACCGGCGAACGGGGCGACGTTCTCGCGCTTCAGCTGCGGGTCATAGAAGTCGTTGAAGTCGTCGAGAACCACCACCCGGTCGCCGCGCGCCAGGCGGCGGCGAGAAAGGTGGGAGCCGATGAAGCCCGCTCCCCCCGTGACGAGGAGGTTCAAGGCCTCGGAACCGGAGTCGGAGTCGGCGTCGGAGCAAGCGCTTCCGGCTCGGTCTCGGCGTCTTCGGGCGGCGTCGCGGTCTGGCCGGCTGCGGGTCTTCCCGCTTCGCCCTTCTGCGCTTCCACGTACCTCTTCCGAATCCCCGACCGCTGCCGGTTGCGGATCAACCAGCGCAAGAGCCTCGACTCGTCGATTCCGACAACGAGATGGTTGGCCGCGTCGAAGATGGCGGGATCGTTGATCAGCTTTCCGACCGTGCCCTGTCCCTCGTCGAGCTTTCGCGCGATCGAATCCAGGCGCTTCGAGAGATCGCGGAGGTTCCCGGTGAATTCCTGTCCGAAGCGCTCGTCGTGGAGGAGCATCGGGAGCGCTCCCTTGCCCGAGTGCAGGTTCTCCGTGACTGCGGCGAGCGACCCCGCGGCCGAAGAAAGCCGATCGACCAGCTCGTAGACCTTCTTCTTGCCTTCGGGGTCGGAGAGCAGCGCGGGGATGGCGCCGGTGCCCTTCTCCATCCCCTCCTCGATCTTGCCGAAGACGTTGCGGAGAGAAGCGACCGCCGCCTGGAGCGATCGGCCGACCTGGTCGCCGTAGCGCTGGTCCGCGAGCAGCTTTCCGGCGAGGCCTTCACCCCGGTTGATCTTCGTCAGAAGCCCATTCAGGCTCGTGAGCGTGCCGTTCAGGTTGTTGGCGAGGCGGCCGCCCTGCTCGCTTCCGGGGGCGAAGAGCTCGCCGATGAAGCCCTTCCCTTCTTCGGTCCGCCCCAGGATGTTCTTCAACGACCGCGCGATCGCGCCGAGGTCGGTCAGCAGGTCGCCGCTTCCTTCGAGGATCTTCTCGAGTCCGGCGCCGGGCGCAGCCTTGATGTCTCCTCCCGGCTCGATGACCGGCTGGTCGGAAGAGCCTCCTGCGAGCTCGACGTACTTGTCGCCCAGGAGCCCGATCGTCTTGATCGACGCGTGCGTGCCGGTCCGGAGCCGGTTCGCGATCTTGCGGTCCACCTCGTAGAGGACGTGCACGCGCGGGTCGTCCGGATCGGGGGACAGGTTGACCTGGAGGACGTTCCCGACGGTGACTCCGTTCAACCGAACCGGGTTTCCCGACACGAGCCCGGCCGCCGAGTCGAACTGGGTCTGGTACGGCAGCTTGGCCGTGAAGAGGTGCGCCCGCTTGCCGACCATGAGCACCCCGAACATCATGAGGGCGAGCGCGACCAGGACGACCAGCCCGACGCGGAAGCGCCGGCCGACCGGAGATTCGAGCGGCATTCAGTTGCCTCCTGTCGCGGGGGCGGCGTACAGGCCGGTCCCGCAGGGGAATCCCATCGCGCGGAAATATTCTTGCAGAACGGGGTGCCCGCCCCGCGCCGCCTCGTCGAAAGTGCCGACGAACTGGAACCGGCCCTGATGCAGAAAAGCAATCCGGTCGGCGATCGTACGTGCGGCGACGATGTCGTGGGTCACGGCGATCGACGTGATCCGGAGACGCGCGTTCAGGTCGGCGACCAGCTGCGCGATCTTCTCCGAGGTCACCGGATCGAGCCCGGTCGTCGGCTCGTCGTACATGATGATTTCCGGCTCGAGCGCGATCGACCGCGCCAGCGCCACGCGTTTGCGCATCCCTCCGGAGAGCTCCGACGGCATCTTGCGCTGGGTTCCGGGCAGTCCGACCATGAGCAGCTTCTCGCTCACGAGCTCGGAGATCTCGCGGGGAGACTTGTCCGTGTGCTCCTTGAGCGGGAACGCGACGTTCTGCTCCACGTTCATCGAGTCGAAGAGAGCCCCGCCCTGGAAGAGCATCGCGACGCGCCGCCTCACGGGGGAGAGCTCCTCTTCCGTCATGTGGACGATCGACTCCCCGAAGACCTTGACGTCCCCCTTGTCCGGCTTTTCGAGGCCGTTGATGTGCCGGATCGTGACGCTCTTCCCGGTCCCCGACGGCCCGAGCACGCAGAGGACTTCGCCCTTCCGGACCTTGAGAGAGACGCCCGCCAGCACTTCGCGGCGGGTATAGGTCTTCCAGACGTCGTCGAACTCGACGATCGTCTCTCCCTGCGCCAGCGGTGTGGGCTTCGTCTCCGCGGAGGGCTGGAGCTCGGCCTTCATAGCGCCAGGAAGAGCTTGGTCAGGAAGAAATCGGAGATGAGGATCGAGATCGACGCGAAGACCACTGTCCGCGTGGTCGCGTGGCCGACCGACGTGGCGCCTCCCTCGACCTGAAGCCCGTTGTAGCAGCCGATCGCGGCGACCTCGAGGCCGAAGAAGAAAGTCTTGGCGATTCCGCTCGTGATGTCCTCGATGGCGAGGTAGTTCCAGACGCTGTTCAGGTAATCCTGCGGCGTGATCTGCAGGTCGGTGACGGCAATGAGAAGGCCTCCGACGATACCGAGCACGTCCGCGATCGCGGTCAGGATCGGCAGCATGATGACGACAGCCAACACCCGGGGCAGAACGAGCCGCCGGATCGGCGAGATCGCCATGGAGCGCAGCGCGTCGACCTGCTCCGTGACGGTCATCGAGCCGAGCTCGGCTGTGATCCCCGAGCCGACGCGGCCGCCGACCATCAGCGCCGTCAGAACCGGGCCGAGCTCGCGGACGAGCGAGACCGCCACGACCCGGCCCGTGAACATCTTTCCGCCGAAGGCGGCGAGGGAATAAGCGGTCTGGAGGGCGAGAACCATGCCCACGGAAAAGGCGGTGATCCCGGTGATCGAGAGCGACTGGACGCCGAGCTCGTCCATCTGTGCGATGACCTCGGAGCCGTAAAACGGACGCGAGACGGCAGCGTGGGCGGTCTGGACGAGCATGGTTCCCAGCCCGCCCAGGTATTCGAGGATTCCCGCCCCTTTTTTGCCCAGGCGGTCGACGAACTTCAGCCACCGGATGTTCCGGTAGAAGATCGTCGTCGCGGTCTGTTGCGTCGTCGGGGGCATGGAGTCGCGGAATTCTACGCTGCGGTCGGCGGCGCTGTAAAACCCGGCGAGGGCGTCGGTTGCCTCCGTCCGGTTGATAGCATTCGACTGCTCTTCCAATCCGAGCCGGGCGTTCTCTCGACGTTCTGGAGGTACCGATGAAGACTCTCTCGACCACGCGGATCATCCCGATCCTTCTCGCTCTCGCCTCCGTCCCGCTCTTCGCCGAAGACATTCCTCTGACGAATTGGACGGTCCCGCCCTACCACCGCAGCTCCTCCTCGGACGGGCTGACGACGATGAGCGACGTCACGCCGGGGATCGGTTTCGTCGGCTTCGCTCCGTGCCGGCTGGTCGATACCCGCACGACGACGATTCCGAACTTTCCGGCGGGCTACGGTCCGCCGGCCCTGACCCAGGGCTCGCCCCGGATTTTCGATCTGAACTCCGATCCGAAATGCCCCGGCATTCCCGATGGCGTCGGGGCCTACTCGCTGAACATCACGGTGACGAACACGCAGGGGCCCGGCTTCATCCTGATCTATCCGCAGGGCGGCGCGCAGCCGACCGTCTCGACGGTCAACTACGTGGCGGGCCAGACCGTGGCCAACGCAGCGATCGTCCCGGCGGGAACGAGTGGCGGCGTCACCGTCATCGCGGGCGTCTCGGGAACCGATTTGATCATCGACATCAACGGTTACTTCCCGATCTTCTACAACTCCGGGAATCTTTTCGTGGCGGTCACGAGCAACGACGGTGGAGCCGCGATTCTCGGACAGAACAACAGCGCCGCATCCGGATCTCACGGTGTGGGAGGCTTCGAATCCGGCGCGGGAGTCGTGCACGGAGTGCAGGGAGAAATCGGCGCGAATGCACTAAGCGATTCCTCCGGCGTTCACGGGATCTCGAATTCCAACGCCGCGGCGTTTGGCGTCTGGGGCGAAGGGAAGGGCGTCTCTCAGGGAGGCGGAGTGCGGGGGAGCGATTGGGAAATGTCGGTCGGCGCGACCTACGGTCTCCTGGGTGAGGGCCACAGCGCGGATCTCAATTCTGCGGCGATCTACGGCTTCGCCTTCCAGGCGACGGGCAACGCCGGACTCTTCGTCAACATCGGATCCGGGAGTGCATATCTCGGGACACGGGTCAGCGGCGTCAACTATGGTGTGTATACCGACGGCAGAATCCGGGGTGGCGCGCTCGACATCGTCGGAGCGCCCAAGAACTTCGTGTCTCCCCACCCCGAGGATCCGGGGCTGGAGATCCGCTACGCTTCGGTCGAGGCGCCCACGGTCGACGTCTACTTCCGCGGAACGGCGTCGCTCCTGAACGGCTCTGCGCGCATCGAGGTGCCCGATCATTTCCGTTACACGGCGCGTGAGGGGACCTACATGACGACCCTCACCCCGGTGGGTCGAGCCGTCGCTCTGTCGGTCGAGGAAGAGGGGCCGGACGGCATCGTCGTGCGGGGGAGCGGCAACGCCCGCTTCCACTACGTCGTCTGGGCGGAGCGGGCGGAGATCGTCGGCTACGAGCCGGTGGTCCGGAACGTCACTTTCACGCCCGAGGCGCTCGAGAAGGGTGGAGGGCCGCTCAGACTGCCCGAATCGACGCGGGCGTTGCTCGTGCGCAACGGGACGCTCCGTCCGGATGGCACGTACAACGTCGCGACCGCTCGGGATCGGGGCTGGATCATCCCTGAACGGCGGACTCCACTCACGCCGTAGCCTGACCGGGACCGCTTCGATGCCCGCGTCGGTTCACTAGAATCGTCTCGATGCGGGCCGTTCGCTCCGGGATCGTCTGGCCGATCATCCTGGCGCTGACGGTCCTCTTCGGACTCCCGTCGATTTTCGCGGCGCTCATCCCGCCGCGCGGCGACTGGTTCCTGCGCTTCGCGCGCGGCTGGGCGCGTTCCGTGCTGGCGGTCGCCGGCATTTCCGTGCGCGTCCTCCACGGCGACCGGATCGAGCGGGGAAGGAGCTTCGTCGTGGTCGCGAACCACGAGAGCTTCTGCGACATCCTGGTTCTTCTCGCGACTCTCCCGATGCAGGTCCGCTTTCTCGCGAAGAGGAGCGTCTTCCGGGTGCCGGTGCTCGGCTGGTCGATCGCCGCGGCCGGATTCGTCCCGGTCGATCGCGAGGACCGCTCCCGCGGCGCGGCGACCGTCGAGGCCGCGCTCCGGCGGCTCGAAGGGGGACGTTCTCTCGTCATCTTTCCGGAAGAAACTCGAACGCGAACCGGCGACATGCTTCCCTTCAAGCGCGGAGCCGCTCTTCTCGCGCTCAAGTCCGGGCTTCCCATCCTTCCGATCGGACTCGCGGGAACGTTCCGCGTTCTCCCGCGAGGGACGAAAGTCATCACGCCCGGGCCCGTCGTGATGGCGGTCGGAAAACCGATCGAGGTCTCCGGCCGCTCCGTTCGCGAACGGGAAGCCTTGACGCAAGTCGCGCGCGAAGAAGTCGAGTCCCTGCGCGCGGAAGCTCGGAGCGCCGTCGCGTGATACTTTGACTTTTCCATGTCCGCCACCGCGGAGCTGACGGAAGAAAAAGTCCTGGAGGTCCTGAGGACGATCCGTTTCCCCGGCCTCTCGCGGGACATCGTCTCGTTCGGCTTCGTCAAGGACCTGGAGATCGGCGGCGGCAACGTCTCGTTCCGGCTCGAAGTCCAGACCTCCTCCCCCCGGGCCGCCGAGGAGATCAAGCGCGACGCGACCGAGAGGCTCCATTCTCTCGCGGGTGTAAACGCCGTGACGATCCGGCTCGACGTGCGGGAGCCCGCGCCGCTCCCGCCGCGCGGAGCCGTCGGCGTGCCCCCGCCCGACACCACGCTACTCCCCGAAGTCCGGTTCAAGGTCGCGGTCGCGTCCGGAAAAGGCGGAGTGGGCAAGTCGACCGTCGCCGCGAACCTCGCTCTCGCGCTCTCCCGCCTCGGTTCTCGCGTCGGGCTCATGGACTCCGACATCTACGGACCTTCGCAGCAGATGATGATGGGCATCGACGAAAAGCCCTTCATCAACGACGCCAACCACATCGTCCCGGTCGAGAGATTCGGCGTCTCTGTCATGTCTCTCGGTTTTCTGATGGACGTCGATCAGCCGGTCATCTGGCGCGGTCCGATGGTGATGAAGGCCGTCGAGCAGTTCTTGGGAGACGTCGAGTGGGGGAAGCTCGACTTCTTGGTCGTGGATCTTCCTCCCGGCACCGGTGACGCGCAGCTCACGCTGACGCAGAAGATTCATCTCTCCGGGGCGGTGATCGTCACGACGCCCCAGGACGTCGCACTGATCGACGCCCGCAAAGGCCTGGCGATGTTCCAGAAGGTCAACGTACCGGTGCTCGGGATCGTCGAGAACATGTCGTACTACGTGTGTCCGAAGTGCGGACATCGCGACGAGATCTTCAAACACGGCGGGGGCGAGCGCACCGCGAGAGAGCTGCACGTCCCGTTCCTGGGAGCGATACCGATCGACCCGAAGGTCGCCTTGGGGGGAGACGCGGGAGTTCCGATCGTCGCGGCAGAGCCGGAGTCTGCCGTGACGGAGGCCTTCCTTCGGGTCGCCGAGTCGGTGCAGAAGGGGCTTGGCGCGTAGCGCTCGAAGCCCGAGCCCCTCTTGCCTGCCCGGATCGAGATCGCGCACCTGGACATCACGCTCGCCCGCGTCGACGCGATCGTCAACGCGGCGAACGAGAGACTGCAGCTCGGCGCGGGCGTCGCGGGAGCGATCCGCCGGAGAGGCGGCCAGTCGATCCAGCAGGAGTGCGATCGAATCGGCCGTTGCGCAGTCGGCCAGGCGGTCGTGACGGGCGCCGGAAACCTGCCGGCCCGCTGGGTAATTCACGCGGTCGGGCCGGTCTGGCGGGGCGGCGACAAGGGAGAGGAAACGGAGCTCGCGTCCGCGGTGCTCGCCGCCCTCGCTCGAGCCGAGGAGGTCGGAGCGAAATCGGTCGCCCTTCCGGCGATCTCGACGGGTGTCTTCGGCTTTCCGGTCGAGCGCGCCGCGGAAATTTCGATCCGAATGGCGCGGACGTTTGCGGCGACCGCGCGGGTGGTCGAGCGGATCCTCTTCTGCCTCTTCGACGAGGCGAGCTTCGACGTGTTCGAGAAGGAGCTCGAGAGAAAGTAGCTTTCGCTATCATCCGCGCGGCATGCCGGCGGCGTTTCTCCTCGTCCTCCTCCTTCGCGCGCTCGGCCCTTCCGTTCCGGAAACCGATCTGGTTCGCCTCGAATCGGCGAAAAATGTCGGCCTCGCGGCCCTCGAAGAGGGCAACTTCGACGAAGCGCGGCGGCGCTTCGAGACCGTGCGCCAGCTCGCGCCGTCGGAGCCGCTGGGATGGGCGAACGGCGGGGTCGTCGCGATGCGCGCGAAGGACCTCGCGCGGGCGAAGGAGCTGCTGGCCGGGGCGCTCTCCCGATCCGGCAACGACGCGAAGGTCCTTGCGCTCGAAGGAGAGCGGCGGGAGCTCGCGGGGGACGCGGCGGGAGCGGTCGAGACGTTCGAGAAAGCCGTGGCGGCGGATCCTTCGGATCTGCGCTCTCGCTGGGCGGCGACCCGGCTGCTCTCGGAAAAAGTCGCGGTAGGAGCGCCGCGGGCGATCCGGGCCGTGGAAGGAGCGCTCGAGCGCGCGCCGGCGAATCTCTTCCTTCTCGCCCGGCTCTCCGAGCTCTTCCGGGCCGCCGGCGATTCTCGGAGGGCGCTGGAAGCCCACGACCGGCTCGTCCGCGCGCTCGAAGCGAAGGATCCCCGGCTCGAAAAGTATCTCGGAGAGGCGCGGCAAGCCCTAGAGGCCGGCGACGCGCGCGCCGCTTCCTTGAAGTACCGGATCGTCGAAAACCTCCTGAAGGTCGCTCCGAGATACCAGCAGGCACACCACGACGTGGAGCCCGGAGTCGTCGGGATTCCGCTCGAGGACTGGTCCCCGCCGCTCGCCGCGAAGATCCGGGCGCGGGCCGGGCAACCGATACCGATCTCCTTTGCGCCGACGCCCAAAGGAGGGCTCGAGAGCCTCCGGGGGCTCACGTCCGTTCGGGCGGCGGGACGGGAGGGACGCGATCTCGCCTTCGCCGGCCGCGCGGGAATCGTCCTCGCCCTGCGTGGCACGCGCGGATACGAGCTTCGCCCGCCGCTCACCGGCGCCGCGGCCTCCGTGGAAGTCGCGGACGTGATGAATTCCGGGAAGTTCGATCTCGTGGCGCCGGGCGCTCTCTGGGTCTCCGAAGCGGCGGGGTGGCGCAAGACCGAAGCGCCGGCCGCCGACTCGGTCGCCGCGATCGACTTCGACAACGACGGCGACCTGGACCTCTACTTCTCTTCTACCTCCGGTGACCGTCTGATGCGCAACAACCTCGACGGAACCTGGACGGACGTGACGCTCTCCGCCGGCCTGCCGCAGCCGCTCGCCTCGCGGCGCGCCGTCGTCGGAGACTTCGACCGGGACGGCGATCCGGACCTCCTTCTCGTGCGCGCGGGGGGCGGGCTCCTTCTGCTCGACAACCTGCGGGGCGGCCGGTTCGCGGTGAAGCCGGCGGGGCTGCCGGCGCAAGGGGACTTCCGCGCCGCAGCGGCGGGCGATTTCGACTCCGATGGGCGTCTCGATCTCGTCTGGTCCGGCCCGGACGCGGCGTTCGTCGCGCGCAATCGCGGCGACGGAACGTTCACGCCGTCGAAAGCGCTCCCCGCCGCGGGAATACCGATCCCTGCCGACTTCGACAACGACGGCTTTCTCGACCTTTTCCTCGCGTCCGCGAAGGGGAGCTCGACCTTCCTGCGCGGTGACGGCGCCGGCGGCTTCTCTCGATGGGAAGCCGGAGCGCTGCCGGCTGCGCTCGACGCGGAGGCGGTCGACTTCGACGGCGATGGGGACCTCGATCTCGTCCTCGTGACGGCCGCCGGGGAACCGGCGCTCTTCGAGAATCGCGGAGGCAACGCGAACGGCTGGATCGACGTCGCGCTCGAGGGGCTGGCGACCGGCTCGGGCAAGGTCAATCGCGCTGGGTTCGGGTCGGAAGTCGAGGTCAAGGCGCAGGAGCTCTACGTCTACCGCGTGGTCTCGCGGCCGGTGACCCACGTCGGGCTCGGATCGCGTCGCAAGGCGGAGGTGCTGCGCGTCGTCTGGACGAACGGCATCCCGCAGAACGACCTTTCCCCGCGAACGCGCGCGTCGATCCAGGAAGTCCAGCAGCTCAAGGGATCGTGCCCCTTCCTCTACGCCTTCGACGGAAAGAGGTGGCGTTTCGTGACCGACGTCCTGGGGGCGAGCCCGCTGGGCCTCCTGTACGACGGCGTTCACCAGGCTCCGGCCGACACTCGGGAGTGGCTGCTGGTTCACGGCGCGGACCTCGCGCCGTCGAACGGCCGCCTCCTGCTCGATTTGACGGAGGAGCTCTGGGAGGCCGCCTATCTCGATCTGGCGGAGCTCGCGGCCCTGGATCACCCCCGCGGCGTCGCTCTGGTTCCGAACGAACCGATGGTCCCTCCGCCTTTTCCGCCCGAGCGCCTGTTCACGGTTTCCCGCCCGCTCGTCCCGCGGGCGATCGACGGCGCCGGTCGCGACCGAACGGAGGAGATCGCGCGGGAAGACGGCGTCTACTTGGGTGGCTTCGAGCCGACGCGCTATCAGGGGATCGTGGCGCCGCACGACCTCGTGCTCGAGCTTCCGCACGCCCGGACCGCGAAGACCGTGATGCTCTACCTGACCGGCTGGATCTTCTACAGCGACACGTCCATCCAGGTG
>DASWDK010000244.1:0-10070 GCA_036395335.1 Thermoanaerobaculia bacterium | reverse complement strand
TCCAGAATCTCTTCATTGTCGCAGTGCGTCGCAGGATTTCCCAGCGTGATGTCGCAGTCCAGGACGTTACTGCCCGGATTCTCCTCCGTCGCGCACTGCTCGATGCCGTTGCAGAAATCGGCGTCGGAGCAGTCCGCGTCGGTCGCGCACCGGTTCTTCGGAGAGATGCACGACTTGAAAATCGACACGCCATGTTGACCCGGTATGCACTGCGCCTGCGCCGCCGCCGGCAGGAGCACGAATGCCCCGAGAACGACGAGCGCCAGACCCGTACATCGAAGAATCAATCCCAGTTTCGGGTTCCCCATGTTCGTCTGCCTTTCAGATTTCGGTCGGTCAACTCCTCCTCGAAGCGGATTTGTAGATAGTTCGCACCCCCTTCCCACCAAAATGAGATCGGCCTCGCTTGTGCTCGAACTTCACTTTTCCCACAGAGGGCCACTCGCACGAGGTGCCTTCCACACTCCCGATGAGGTGAAGTAAATCATAGGTCGCATTAGACCTTGGTCGTAGGACGTCCCACCTTGCGAGGGACGGACATGCGCTCCTCGCGGATCGGGTGGCTGCGATGAGCTAACCTCTTCGTCTGTAGCTACTTGGCTAATGGATGCCAAAGGACCGCCGGACGAGATGCCCGCCGGCAGGCGCGACAGGCCGGCCATCGCAGCTCACCCTCGGTAGCGGGTGAATCCGGGCTTGCCGAGGCGCGGCTCCGGCGGGGCACACGCCCGCTCGATTCCAACGTGGGCAGACAACCGACTGAAATCGACCTTTCCAGTACAGCGGAGTACAGCGGAAGCATTGGCACGCCTCAGCCCTCCTCCGGGTTTCCGCACGAGCGCGCGTCGAGTATTCGTTCGAGGCGACGTAACCGTCCGCGTCTCCCTGTCGGTGAGACGAAGAACTCCTGTGGTATAGTGCGCGCGTTCTCGCCTCGCTCGCCCTTTCTCAGACCACTTTCTGACGAAACCCGAACGAATCAGAATGACGAGAATTCGGTGTGCCGCGCCGGCGGCAGGTCGACATCAACTTCTCTTCCGGCAAAGCCAGGAACAGCCCTGGCAAAAGGATGGATCGGATGAAGCTCTACGTCGGTAACCTTCCCTACAACATTTCGGACGACCAGCTCCGCGACGCCTTCGCGCGGTTCGGCACCCCGGATTCGGCGACTGTGATCATCGATCGCTCGACCGGACAGTCCAAGGGGTTCGGATTCGTCGAATTCAACGATGCCGCCATCGGCAAAGCGGCCCTGGCGCTCGACGGCTCGCAGTTCGGCGGACGGTCGCTCAAGGTCAACGAGGCGCGGCCACGCAACGAAGGCTCGAGCGGGTACGGAGGCGGACGCTACTAACGGAAAGTCGTTTCTTGGAAAGGGCCGCCGGCGCGAGTCGGCGGCCTTTTTTTTCGGGGCTCGTCCCGGCCGGGCAAACAGTAACCCGAAGCGCCGCCTCGAGAAGCTGGAACTAGAATCCGGAGAGAAGGACGAGCAACGCGATGCGCATCCTGCCGGGAACGAGCGGCTTTTCCTACAAAGCCTGGAAGGGGAGCTTCTACCCGGAAGACCTTCGGGATTCCGAGATGCTGCGCTACTACTCGTCAAGGCTGCCCGCGGTGGAGATCAACAACACGTTCTACCGGATGCCGCGGGCGCCGCTCCTCGAGAGCTGGGCGGAGCAGGTCCCCGACGGTTTCGCGTTCGCGTTGAAGGCGACGCAGCAGATCACTCATCGCAGGCGGTTGAAGGACGCGCAGGAGTCCGTCTCGTTCTTCCTCCAGGTCGCGACGACGCTCGGCGACCGGCTCGGGCCGGTTCTCTTCCAGCTTCCGCCGAATCTCAAGAAGGACCTTCCCCGTTTGACGGACTTTCTGGCTCTCCTGCCGCCTTCGACCCGCGCGGCGTTCGAGTTCCGGCACGAATCTTGGTTCGACGACGAAGTGTTCCGGGCGCTGTCCTCGGCCGGCGCAGCGCTCTGCTGGGCGGAGGACGAGGAGCTCTCGACACCGAACGAATCGACGGCGGGATGGGGTTACCTGCGCCTACGCCGTCCGAATTACTCCGGCGCGGACCTGGCCGCGTGTGCGGAGCGAATCCGCACGCAGGCGTGGAGCGAGGCGTACGTTTTCTTCAAACACGAAGAGGCGGGAACCGGGCCGCGCCTCGCCGGTGAGCTCCGCGAGCTTCTCGCCTGACGGAATCCCCGGCACCGCGCCGAGCGTAAGAGCCTCCATGAAGATCGAGACGGTCTCGGTCGGCGCGCCCCGCGTCGTGCGCTGGAAGGGAAGAGAGGTCGTCACCTCGATCTTCAAAGCCCCGGTGGCCGGTCCCGTCCGGCTTCGCCGGCACAATCTGGAGGGCGACCGTCAGGCCGATCTCGGGGTCCACGGGGGCGAGTACAAGGCGGTCTACGCCTACGCCTCGGAGAATTACGAGTGGTGGAGCGCGGCTCTCGGGCGGCCGCTCGAGCCGGCAAATTTCGGAGAGAACTTGACGGTCACGGGCTTCGAGGAGGAGGCGATTCACCTCGGTGACGTCTTCCGAGCGGGTGAGGTCGAGCTCGAGGCGACGGAGCCGCGTCTGCCGTGTTACAAGCTCGGGATCCGTTTTGGAGATCCGAAGATGGTGGAGGCGTTTGCGTCGGGGCGCCGCTGGGGCATCTACTTCCGCGTCGTGAAGGAAGGAGAGCTCCAGGCGGGCGACGTCATCCAATGGATCCACGCGGACTCCGCCGCAATTCCCGTGTACGACATCGCGCGCTTGTACGTCTTCGACCGGGGGGACGTCGGGACGATGGAGCGTCTCGCGGCACACCCGCGGCTCGATCCGGGGTGGCGGGAGCACTTCCTCGGGCGACTCGAGAATCGAAAGACCGGCTCGAAGCGGTGAAGAGAGCGCGGTCCGAGTGCACTCATGGAGCGGCCGTCCTTCCGCCGTCTGACTTCCGAACCTCGAAGAAGGCATGCGAGGCCTGCGGAGTGACGGACGATCTTCGGGTCTGCCAGACGTGCGGGTACGTCGCATGCTGCGAGTCGCACCAGGGTCACGACACGGACCACTTCGAGGCGACCGGGCACTCCTTCATCCGGCCCCTGGTCGTCCGGAAATGGTTCTCTCGCCCGGCCTCCTGGTTGTGGTGCTATCAGTGCCGGGCGTATCTCGAATGAGGCCGGGCAGAACTCGACCGCAAGTGTTAGAATCCAAAGCCGCAATGAGCGCTCGAGCACTGGGCAACGCCAGCATCTCCTTCGGTCTCGTTTCGATCCCGGTCAAGCTCTACACGGCGAGCAACAGCTCTTCCTCGATCTCCTTCAACCTTCTCCATCGCAAGTGCGGGTCGCGCCTGAAGCAGCAGTACATCTGCTCGAAGGAGGAGACGGTCGTCCCCCGCGACGAGATGGTGAAGGGCTACGAATTCAACAAGGACCAGTACGTCCTCTTCACCGACGAAGAGTTGAAGGCCTTCGAGGAGCAGGCGACCCAGACGATCGAGGTCACCGAGTTCGTCCCGATCGAGAAAGTGGACCCGGTCTACTACGACCGGCCGTACTACCTCGGGCCCGACAAGGGAGGCGCCAAGCCCTACCGACTGCTCGCCGAGGTGATGAAGGAAAGCGGCCGCGTCGCGCTGGCCAAGTACGCCGCCCGCGGAAAGCAGTACCTCGTGATGCTTCGACCCTCGGGCGATGGGCTCGTCATGCAACAACTCCTTTACGCGGATGAGGTCCGGCCGTTCTCGGAAGTCCCTCTCGACACGGCGGAGGTCAAGGATGGGGAGCTGAAGCTCGCGCGGCTTCTCGTCGAAGAAAGCTCGTCCGACTCCTTCCGTCCGGAAGCGTACGAGGACGAGGTTCGCAAGCGCGTTCAGGAAGCGCTCGATCGCAAGGTCAAGGGCGGAGAGTTCGCCGTCAGCGCCGCTCCCAAGAAGGGTGGCGAGATCGTGGACCTGATGGAAGCTCTCCGGGCGAGCCTCGGCAAGCCTCGCAAAGCCGCGGCACGGCAGGCCGTGGCATCCGCGACCCGCCCGGGAGCGGCCGACGAGAGAAAGCCTCCTCGGAGCGCTCTCCGGGCCGCCGAAAAGCGGACGGCGTCCTCCCGCAAGTAGGCGCGTGAGGTCTCTCCGGGCATGAAACCGTCGCCCGGAACCGACCCTGGCGGGGGATACGGCGCGCGAGAAGTGTCCCGGATGCTCGGACTCACTGTCGCGCAGGTGCGCGCCTGGGTGCGGTCGGGCCTGCTCGAGCCGGAGCGCGGGCCGCGGGGCGAGATGCGTTTTTCACCTCGCGACCTGACGCTCCTCTCCGCGGCGCGGGGTCTGGCGGGAACGCGGATCGGTCCGCGGCGCATCGAGCGCGCACTCTCGAAGCTTCGCGACCAGATCTCTGGGCCCGATTCGCTCGCCGACCTGGAGATCACCGCGGACGGCAAGCGCATCGTCGTCACGGACGGCTCGGCGCGCTGGCAGCCGGAGTCGGGTCAGATCCTGATGGACTTCGACCAGGCCGATGACGGCGTGCACCTCCCGTTCGCGCCGCCGCCATCTTCGCCCGATCGCGAGGATCGGGACAGCGCCGAGACCTGGTACGAGCGCGGATGCGAGCTCGAGCGGACGGATGCGGGAGCGGCCGAGGAGGCCTATCTCCGCGCCGTGTCGCTCGATCCGCAGTACGCGGACGCGCACGTCAATCTCGGCCGGCTCTTCCACGAACGGGGCGACGCGGCCGCGGCGGAAGAGCATTATCGGAAAGCTCTGGCGGCGCGACCGGACGACGCGACCGCGTCGTTCGACCTCGGGGTCGCCCTCGAGGATCTCGGGCGGGACATCGAAGCGATCGAGGCCTACGAGAACGCCGTCGCGCTCGATCCCGATCACGCGGACGCGTACTTCAACCTCGCGGGCGCCTGCGAGCGCGTCGGTCGTCCCGCCGCCGCGATCCGTCACCTGAAGACTTACCGAACGCTCCTTCGGTCCCGCTCGCAGTGACTGCCGGCTCGATCGGAGAGGCCGCGGGTGGCCGCACCACGAGCGGCGCCTCTCTCCTGACCGCGGATGACCTCCACCTCTTCCACGAGGGCTCGCATACACGACTCTGGGAAAAGCTCGGCGCTCACCCGGCGTCGCCGGGAGGTCTCCCGGGCGTGAACTTCGCCGTCTTCGCGCCGGAGGCGGAAAGCGTCTCGGTCATCGGAGGCTTCAACCGCTGGGACTCCGACGGCCACCCCCTCGCTCCGCGCGGCCAGTCGGGGGTCTGGGAAGGATTCGTGCCGGGCGTCGAGCCGGGAGCCGTATACAAGTACCACGTCCGGTCGCGACACCGAGGCTACCGCGCAGACAAGACCGATCCTTTAGCGTTCTTCCGCGAGGTGCCGCCAAAGACAGGGTCGATCGTGTGGGACCTTTTCTACGACTGGCGCGACTCCGCCTGGATAGAGCGGCGCTCTCCACACTTTTCGCGCGAGTCAGCGATGTCGGTCTACGAGGTTCATCTCGGCTCCTGGCGCCGGCCCCAGGGGAGACTTGCAACGTACCGCGAGATCGCGCCCGAGCTCGCCGCCTACGCGCGCCGGCTCGGCTTCACGCATGTCGAGCTCCTGCCGGTCATGGAGCACCCGTTCTACGGATCGTGGGGGTATCAAACAACCGGCTTCTTCGCTCCGACGAGCCGCTACGGGACGCCGCAGGACCTGATGTTCTTGGTCAACCACCTGCACCAGGAGGGGATCGGCGTGATCTTCGACTGGGTGCCGTCGCATTTCCCGTCCGACGAGCACGGCCTCGTCTTCTTCGACGGAAGCCACGTCTACGAGCACGCCGACCCCCGGAAGGCGTACCAGCCGGACTGGGGGAGCCTCGTGTTCAATTACGGCCGGGACGAGGTGCGGAGCTTTCTCCTCTCCTCCGCGCTCTTCTGGCTCGAGCGTTACCACGCCGACGGCTTGCGCGTGGACGCCGTGGCCTCGATGCTTTACCTCGACTACTCGCGCGCGGAGGGGGAGTGGGAGCCGAACCGGTTCGGCGGCCGCGAGAACCTGGAGGCGATCGCCTTCCTCCGCCGCTTCAACGAGGAGGTCTATCGGGCACAACCGGGCGCCGAGACCGTCGCGGAGGAGTCCACGGCGTGGCCGATGGTGACTAAGCCGACGTGGGTCGGTGGACTCGGGTTCGGAATGAAGTGGGACATGGGCTGGATGCACGACACGCTCGAGTACATGAAGCTCGATCCGGTCCACCGGAAATACCACCACGACAAGCTGACCTTCCGAATGCTCTACGCCTTCTCGGAGAACTACGTGCTGCCCCTCTCGCATGACGAGGTCGTCCACCTGAAGGGATCGCTCCTGACAAAAATGCCCGGCGACGACTGGCAGAGGCTCGCCAACCTCCGGCTTCTCTTCGCCTGGATGTGGGCGCAGCCCGGCAAGAAGCTCCTGTTCATGGGTGGCGAGATCGGTCAGTGGCGCGAGTGGAACCACGACACCGAGCTCGATTGGGGCCTCCTCGAACACGACTCGCACGCTGGCCTCCAGAGATGGGTGCGGGATTTGAACGGGCTCTACGCGGGGGAGCGCGCTTTGCACGAGCTCGACTTCGAGCCCGCCGGGTTTTCCTGGATCGATTGCGCCGACTTCGAACGAAGCGTCGTCGCGGTCCTCCGACGCGGGCGGTCCGATCGAGACGTCGTCGCCGCCGCCTTCAATTTCACTCCGGTGCCGCGTTACGGCTACCGCATCGGGGTGCCCGCGGACGGTTTCTGGCGCGAGCTCGCCAACAGCGACGCCGTCGAGTTCGGCGGAAGCGGCGTCGGCAACCTCGGAGGGTGCGAGGCGTCGGGCGCGCCGGCGCACGGGCACCCTCACTCGATGGAGATCACATTGCCGCCGCTCGGAGCGGTGTTCTTCAAGCCGGATTCGCCCCCCGCCGATGGAAAAGGCGAATGAATCGCTTCGTCTGCATCCACGGTCACTTCTACCAGCCGCCCCGCGAGAACCCCTGGACGGGCGAGGTGGACGAAGAAGCCTCCGCGCGCCCGTATCACGACTGGAACGAGCGGATCACGGCCGAGTGCTACGCACCAAACGGCGCGGGATCTCCTTCGAACTATTCTCGGATGAGCTTCAACTTCGGTCCGACGCTACTCGCTTGGCTCGCGGCAAATTCCGCCGAGACTTATCGCTCGGTGCTCGATTCGGACCGCGCGAGCCGGGCGAGGTTCTCGGGCCACGGCTCCGCCATCGCCCAGGCCTACAACCACGCGATCCTGCCGCTCGCGAATCGTCGGGACAAGGTCACGCAGGTGGCCTGGGGGATCCGCGACTTCGAGCTCCGATTCGGGCGGCGTCCCGAGGGAATGTGGCTCCCGGAAACTGCCGTCGACGACGAGACGCTCGAAGTCCTCGCGGAGCAGGGAATCGCGTTCACGATCCTCGCTCCTTCTCAGGCCAGTCGGGTGCGCGATCCGGACGGCGACTGGCGGGAGGTCGAGGCCGCTGCCGTGGACACTCGCGAGCCCTATCGGATCCCGCTCTCCTCCGGGCGCGCGATCGCCGCCTTCTTCTACGACGGCGGCCTCGCACACGCCGTCGCCTTCGGTAATCTTTCGCGCAGCGGAACGGAGCTCGTGAGAGCGCTTTCGTCCCGCTTTCGCGACGACTCCGAACCGCAGCTCGTGCACGTCGCCACGGACGGGGAGACGTACGGACACCACTTCCGGGGCGCCGATGGCGCGCTCGCGGATGCCCTCGACACCGTCGAGAGCACCGGTCTCGCGAGGCTGACGAACTACGGGGAGTACCTCCAGCGGTTTCCGCCCCGGCGCGAGGCGCAGATCGTTCCGAACACCTCGTGGAGCTGCTCTCACGGGATCGGTCGGTGGATGGAGGACTGCGGATGCTCGGCGGGTGGCTTCGGGAGTCATCCGTGGCGACGACCGCTGCGCGAGGCGATCGACTGGTTGCGCGATACCCTCGCGCCGCTCTACGAAGCCGGGGCCTCCGGGGTGTTCCGCGATCCCTGGGCGGCACGGAACGATTCGATCGACATCGTCCTCGATCCCTCCGGCGAGAGCATCGAGCGGTTCCTCGACCGGCATGCGATCGGCCGGCTTTCCGCCGAAGACCGTTCGACCGCGCTCGGCCTTCTCGAGCTCCAGCGCAATGCTCTCCTCATGTACACGAGCTGCGGTTGGTTCTTCGACGATCCGGCCGGTCTCGAGACGCGGCAGGTTCTCCGCTATGCCGCCCGCGCGCTCGAGCTGGCGGGGGAACATCTCGGCGGATCGCTGGAGCCACTCTTCCTGCGCCTGCTCGAGCGGGTCCGCAGCAACCTCGGAGAACGACCGGACGCGTCGCAGCTGTACCGTACGCTGCGGGCCCCGCAGGGGCCGAGATCGGCCGTGCTGCCGAGCTGACCCGACGCCATCTGCTATCCTCCTTCGAGTCGATGGAAGATGTCGGGCGGAACGACTCGGGCCCCGGCCTTCCTCCCAGCCTGGCTCTTCTCAGGCGGCTCTCTCGCGACCTCCGGTGGACCTGGCGTCCCTCGATCCGGGCCCTCTTTTCATCGCTCGATCCCGGCCTGTGGTCGGCCCTTCGGGGAAACCCGGCGGCGTTCCTCCGCCGAGTGTCTCCCGAGCGGCTCGCCTCCGCGGCGGCCGATCCCACCTTTCTCGCGAGTCTCTACGGCCTCGCCTCGGAGCTCGCGTTCGAGGATACTGCCGAGCCGCTCCATCCGGGCGTTCGCGGACTCGCGGGGCGGGGCGAGCGGATCGCCTATTTCTGCGCCGAATTCGGCCTGACGGAAACGCTTCCGATCTACGCGGGAGGTCTGGGGGTTCTCGCCGGGGATGTCCTGAAGTCGGCGAGCGATCTGAAGCTGCCTCTGGTCGGAGTCGGTCTCTTCTACCGCGAGGGCTACTTCCGGCAGTGGGTGGATGCCGATGGATGGCAGCGGGAAAAGAATCCGATCTTCGATCCGGACGATCTCCCGATCGGGCTCCCGCTGGTGCTCGACGGGGGCCGGCCGACGATCCTGCTCGAGGTCGGCGACCGGCCGGTCCAGCTCCTGATCCGCGTCGCTCGCGTCGGGCGCATCTCACTTTTTCTTCTCGATGCCGACCTCCCCGAGAACCATCCCGACGACCGCGCGGTCACCGCGCGGCTCTACGCCGGCGACCAGGACATGCGGATCCGGCAGGAGATCATCCTCGGAATGGGAGGCTTGAAGGCTCTGAGAAAACTCGGCCTCACCCCGTCCATACGGCACATCAACGAGGGACACGCGGCATTCGCCGTCCTCGAGAGGATCCGGGAGCTCGTCGTCGAGGAAGGGCACTCGGTCGCAGAAGCCCGCGAGGCGGCTTCGGCGGGAAACGTGTTCACGACCCATACCCCTGTGCCCGCCGGGATCGACCGCTTCCCCCAGCCGCTCATCGAGAAATACCTCTCGGGAGTCGCGCGCGACTGCGGCATCACGATTGAGGAGCTCATGCGTCTCGGCCGCGAGGTCCCGGAGCGGGAGGGCGAGCCTTTTTCGATGGCAGTCCTGGCGCTGCGTCACTCGGCTCACGCGAACGCAGTGTCGCAGCTCCATGCGAAGGTGTCCCGGAGGCTGTGGGTGGAGCTTCTGCCCGAGCTCGCCGATGTGGACGTGCGCATCCGCTCCATCACGAACGGCGTGCACCGGGCGACCTGGACCGATCCCGAGATCGCGATGCTGCGGCTGCGCGAAAACCCCGGCCCGGAGGCTCGGATCGAGCTGTGGCGGACGCACGAGAGGCTGCGCGCGCGACTGGTCTCGTTCTGCCGCGAGCGGTTGGTCGAAGCGAAGCGGGAGGTGGACGCCTCCGAGGACGAGATCGAGGAGGCGGGTCGAGTGCTCGATCCGCAGGCGATGACGATCGGCTTCGCCCGCCGCTTCGCCGCATACAAGCGGGCGACCCTCATCTTCAGCGATCCGGAGCGGTTGAAACGCATCCTCGACTCGCGGCCGGTGCAGCTCGTGTTCGCGGGAAAGGCGCATCCCGCGGACGATCCCGGCAAGGAGATCCTCCGCGAAATCGTGCGGTGGTCGCGA
>DASWDK010000243.1:0-4015 GCA_036395335.1 Thermoanaerobaculia bacterium | reverse complement strand
GAGGGATTCCGCAGGGAGGATTGTCCTTCGAGAAAGATGACTTCCGGCGAGAGTTCCCGCGCGCAGGACAGGATCGCGTGCTCCAGCTCCCCGCCGACGAAATCGTTCGGAAGCGCGTCGAGCAGAATTCCGAACGGCGCTCCCTGCAGCCACCCCGTCTGCCCCGTCGAAATCCACTCCGCGCGCAACCCATCGCGCCGGCAAGCCTCGACGAGGAGTCGCGTCGTCGTTCGTTTCCCGAGCGCGCAGTCGGTCCCCAGCACCGCGACACGCGGGGTCGCGAGTCGCCCGATCTCTCCCGTCCAGAAATGCAGCTCGTTTCGCGGCTTCACCTTCCGGATGTCGGTGATCGTCAGGCTCATGGCCCTCGCGAGATCCGCAAGATCGGGGTCGTCCGAAACGAATTCGTGCAACCCGTTGACGACCGAAAGCCCGTTTTCGAGCGCCTCCCTGAGCGACGCGCGCAGATCTGGCGTGAACCGCCCGCCCGCCGTCGCGATGCCGACAATCGCGTAGTCGGGCTTCGGCGTCTGGAGCTGAAGCGCCTCGTCGATCGAAGCCACGACGGGGATTCCCCGTCGAATCCCATCGAGTGCCTCCCCCGCGTCTCGCCCCGCTGCCGGCGGATCCACAATTGCCAGGATCCGATAGCGGTCGGTCCCGCGCACCAGGCCATGAGTGGTCTTCCCATTAATAGTCCGGAAATACCCGTTGCAGAGAACGATCGCCGTGCCGTCCACGCCGCGCATTATCCGCGTTGCCGCGATTCAGATGAGAGAAGGATTAGGAAGGTGCGGACGCCTTGACGCCCGATCCGAAAAACGGATATATAAGACCCGATGAGATTGCGTTCTGGACTATTCCGCAACCGCATGTGTTGTTGTCCGTCCCGTTGCGGGAAAGGAGCGCCCGGAGCCTGATCTTTTCGTAAAACCGGTTCCAGCAGCTTTTCAGACCCGCAACGGCGCAGCCGGAGCGGGTTTTTTGTTTTCCCCGTTTCCGGCGGCGCCGGGAGGGTCAGGAGGAAACGATGGCTTCTTCCCGACCGATCGCGATTTTCTACGAGCATCCGCACTGGTTTGAGCCGCTCTTCGCCGAGCTCTCGCGGCGCGAGATTCCGTACGTCAAGATCGACGCCGCGCGGCACGGCTTCGACCCGTCGCGCGCGGAGGAGGACTACTCCCTCGTCTTCAACCGCATGAGTCCCTCGGCCTGGAAGCGCGGGCTCGGCGAGGCGATCTTCTTCACGCGTGATTACCTGACGCACCTGGAGAGCCGTGGCATCCCGGTCTTCAACGGCGGCCGCGCCTTCGCGCTCGAGACGAGCAAGGCGCTCCAGGTGTCGCTGCTGGAGAGGCTGCGACTGCCGGTGCCGCGCACGCGCGTCGTGAACCACCCTTCGCTGCTGCTGCGCGCGGCGCGGGATCTCCACTTTCCTCTCATCGTCAAGCCGAACGTCGGCGGCAGCGGCGCCGGCATCGTCCGCTTCGACGGGTTCCTCGAACTCGTCTCGGCTATCGACGCGGGCAGGGTCTCCGGCGGGCTCGACGGAACCATCCTGCTGCAGGAATACCACCCGCCCCGCGGCTCCTCGATCGTCCGCGTCGAGACGCTCGAAGGGCGTTACCTCTATGGGATTCGGATCCACTTCGGTGACGGGGCCGGCTTCGATCTCTGCCCGGCCGACGTCTGCAAGACCGTGGATGGCGAGGATCTCCGGAGCGCCGCCTGTCCCGCCGGGGCCGCCAAGGCCGGCTTGACCGTCGAGCCCTACGAGCCGCCGCACGAGGTCGTCCGGCAGGTCGAGCGCATCGCCCAGGCGGCGAGTCTCGACGTCGCGGGCATCGAGTACCTGGAGAGCTCCCGCGACGGACGCCTCTACTTCTACGACATCAACGCCCTCTCCAACTTCGTCGCCGATCCTGTCCGCGTCGTCGGCTTCGACCCGACCGAGCGTCTCGTGGAAGCGCTCGTGGCTCGCGCCGGCATCGAGGAGACGGACGAGCCGGCCGCGGCGGCCGGAGGGGGGCGGCCATGACTCTGCGCTTCGGCTACTGGCTTCCCGTCTTCGGCGGGTGGCTCCGCAACGTCGAGGACGAAGGCATGTCGGCGACCTGGGAGTACGTGCGGGACCTCGCCGTACGAAGCGAACGGATCGGGTTCGATCTGACACTCGTGGCCGAGCTGAACCTGAACGACATCAAGGGCCCCGAGGCTCCGGCGCTCGACGCCTGGACGACAGCGGCGGCGCTTGCCGCGGTCACGCGGCGTCTGGAGTTGATGGTTGCGGTGCGGCCGACGTTTCACCATCCGGCGCTCTTCGCCAAGCAGGCGGCCAACATCGACCGAGTCAGCGGCGGCCGCCTGACTCTGAACGTCGTGTCCTCCTGGTGGAAGGACGAGTCGACCCAACACGGATTGCCTTTCGATGAGCACGACCGCCGCTACGAACGCACGGAGGAGTGGCTCACGGTCGTCAAGGGAATGTGGACCGAGCCGCGTTTCTCCCACGCCGGGTTCCTCTACCGCATCGAGGACGCGATCCTCGAGCCCAAGCCCGTCCGCGCCCCATGGCCGACGATCTACGCCGGGGGCGAGTCGGAGGCAGCCAAGAACCTGATCGCGAGCGAGTGCGACGCCTACGTCATGCACGGCGATCCGCCCGAGACGATCGCCCGCAAGGTTGCCGATATGCGGAGACGCCGCGAACTTCTCGCTCCGGACGCGCCGCCGCTTCTCTTCGGAGTCTCGGGTTTCGTCGTCTCCCGCGAAACAGAAGAGGCGGCGCGGCGCGAGGTGGCCCGCATCACCGACGTCCGCGCGAGCGCGCGTGGATACGCCAACTACGAACAGTGGCTCTCCGGCACGAAGCTCGAGCAGAGGATCAGTCTCGAGGACTACTCGGTCTCGAACCGCGGGCTGCGCTCGGGTCTCGTCGGGACTCCGGAGCGGATCGCCGAAAGGCTCGACGCCTTCGAGAGGGCCGGCGCCGACCTGACGTTGCTGCAGTTCTCGCCGCAGGCGGAGGAGATGGAGCGGTTCGCCCGGGAGATCATCCCGCTCGTGCGCTCCGAGAGAAAGGAGGTGCATGAGCACGGCCCATCGGTTCTTCGAAGTGGATCCACTCATCCATGAGCTCCTCGCCCGGCGCCGGAGCCCCAGGGCCATCGACCCGAACCGGCGCGTCTCGAGGCTCGCCGTCCGCACGCTGCTGGAAGCCGCGCGCGTCGCGCCTTCGTGCTTCAACGAGCAGCCGTGGCGCTTCCTGATCTTCGATGCGGAGGACCCGGAGGCGCTCGAGCAGGCGCGTGGGTGTCTCTCGGAAGGGAACGCCTGGGCGCGACGCGCGCCCGTGCTGATCCTCTCCGCCGCCGTCGAGCGCTGGGCCCGCGACGGTTCTCCCAACCGTTGGGCTGAGCACGACGTCGGCCTCGCCTCCGAGAACCTGGCGCTTCAGGCAACCTCGCTCGGCTTCGCCGTCCATTTTATGGCGGGATTCGACGCCGGGCGCGCCCGCGACCTCTTCGGTATCCCGGAGGGCTGTACGCCGATGGCGATGATCGCCGTCGGCTACCCCGGCGACCCCGACGAGCTCCCTCCGAGGCTCCGCGACCGGGAGCTCGCCCCGAGGCAACGCAAGTCCATCGAAGAGATCGCCTTCGCCGGCCGCTGGGACCGCCCCTTCGGCCGGGACGTCTGCTGAACTGCGGATTTCAGGCGAGGCCCAGGAAGAGGGAAAGGCCCATGTCGATCGCCTCGAGCTCCTCTCGCGGGACGCGGCCGAAGATGCGATCGACGCGACGCTTGTCTATCGAGCGGATCTGGTCCACGAGCGCGAACGAGCGCTTGCGCAGTCCGCTGCGGCCGGGCGTGAGCGTCGGATAGAGCGCTCCCTCCCCTGCCGTGCCGCTGACCGGTACGACGGCGACGAGTTGGAAACGCTGATCCGCCGTGACGTCCGGGTCGCTGACGATGACGCAAGGCCGGGTGCCGCGCTGCTCGTGGCCAGCAGTCG
>DASWDK010000242.1:0-7115 GCA_036395335.1 Thermoanaerobaculia bacterium | reverse complement strand
CGTGAGGCCGTCGAACGACTCCGACCAAGAGCATCGAGCGGGAGCCGTCAGCCCGCCCGGGAAGCTCCGGGGCGCGGCTCACGAGAAACGGCTCACTCCTTCAGTCCCGCACCCGCACCGTCACGCGTTTTCCCCGCGCGGCCGCGGCGGCGCCCACGAACGCTCGGATCGCGCGAACTGTCCGGCCGTCGCGGCCGATCAAGCGACCGCGTTCCGGTTCGGGTACGGAGATCTCGTAGACGAGCGTGCGCCCTTCGACCGACTCGGTGACTCGAGCCTCCTCGGGCCGGTCGGAGAGACGTCGGACGATCGTCTCGATCAGTCGGCGCATGCGACGTGCGAAGGCGTCACGACGCCTTGCCCTCCGGCTCCTTCTCGTCCAAGAGCGACTGGACTGTCGGCGAGACGTTCGCTCCTTTTCCGATCCAGTAGCGGGCGCGCTCCCGGTCGAACGAGAGCACGGTCGGTTGGCGCATTGGATCGTACGCTCCCAACTCCTCGAGCACTTCCGCGCGGGCGGTGGATCGGGAGTCGGACACGACGATCCGGTAATGCGGGCGGTTGCGGGCGCCCATGCGGCGCAGTCGGATTTTCAGCATGACATTTTCCTTTCCACGAGTCGGAGCGGGGTCGAGAAGCCCGGGAAAATCTGCGCAAGCGGTCCTTTGACCGGGCTTCTCTCTCCCCCGGGGCATTCTACTTTGGACCTCTCTACCCCCTCGGGGCCGGCAGCGGCAGGCGTGATAGATCGAGCCCGCGGACGCCCTTGCGGGCCGCCTTCATCAGTTTTCGCATCTGCTGGTATTGCTTGACGAGTCGGTTGATCTCGGCCACGGTCGTGCCCGAGCCCGCGGCGATCCGCTTCTTGCGGCTCCCGTTCAAGACCTGCGGATACCGCCGCTCGTCCGGCGTCATCGAGTCGATGATTGCCGCGATGCGGACCAGGGACGTCTCGTCGACGGCATCTCCCGAGGCGAGCCCCCGGAAGGCTCCGCCCTTCGGCAGCAGGTCGAGGAGTCCCGAGACCGGCCCCATCTTCTTCATCGACCGAAGCTGATCCCGAAGGTCCTCGAAGGTGAATTCGCCCGCGGCGGCTCGGCCCGCCATCTTCTCCGCCGCGGAAGCGTCCACCTGCGCCTCGACCTTCTCGATCAGAGTGAGGACGTCTCCCAGTCCGAGAATCCGCGACGCCATGCGGTCCGGATGGAAGGGCTCGAAGTCCTGCGGCTTCTCTCCGACGCCGACGAACTTGATCGGTTTGCCGACCGTCGTGACGACGGAGAGCGCTGCGCCGCCCCGGGCGTCGCCGTCCGCTTTCGTGAAGACGATGCCGGTGAGCGGCAGAGCCTCGGCGAAGCCGGCCGCGGATCGAACCGCGTCCTGACCCGTCATCGCATCCGCCACGAACAGGATCTCCCCCGGCTCGACCGCCTCGGTCACTGCGCGAACCTCGTTCATCAGGTCCTCGTCGATATGGAGCCGGCCGGCCGTGTCGAGGATGACGGTGTCGCGCCCGGTCAGCCTCGCCTCCGTCACCGCTTCCCGCGCGACGGCGACCGCGTCGCGCCCCTCGCCCGGCTCGAAAACGGGGACGCCGATCTGTCTTCCGAGTGTCTTCAGCTGAGACACCGCCGCCGGGCGCGACAGGTCGGCCGCCACCAGGAGGGGGTATCGCCCACGCCCTTTCAAGTGCAGTGCGAGCTTGCCCGCCGAGGTCGTCTTGCCGGACCCTTGAAGGCCGACCATTTCGATGATCGCGGGACGCCCATCGAGGACGAGATCCTCTTTCTGCCCGCCGAGCAGCAGGACGAGCTCATCACGGACGATCCGCGTCACCTCCTGGGCCGGCGAAAGCTGCTGCATCACTTTCGCTCCGACGGCTTTCTCGCGAACTCGGGAGGTGAACCGTCGCACGATCGGAAGCGCAACGTCCGCTTCGAGCAGGGACAATCGGATTTGGCGAAGGGCGGAGTCGAGGTGGAACTCGGTCAGGTGCCCTTCGCCCCGAAGCTCCTTGAAGACCCCCTGGATCCGATCCCCCAATGATTCGAACAACGTGGCCTCCGCTGAAAGGGCTGAAGGATACCGGCCCGGACGAAAGGTCGCAACGCGCGGCCAGCATGAGGCTTCCCGCTTGACAGACTCTTTCGATGAGATATCATGCGCTCGCTTTTCCCGCTGGTTTCGAGGCGGTTTCGCAAGAAAAGTTCGCCAGTAACGAGAAGGAGAGAGGGAGATGAAGAAGTTTCTGACCCTGGTCATCGCAGCCGTGTTCGGGACGGTGCTCCTCACCGGTTGCACCAAGAAGGAGGAGACCACGACGACCACCGAGACCTCGACGACCGAGGCCCCGGCCGTAGTTGAGGAAACCTCCACCGCCATGACGGCGACCACCATGACCGAGACGCCCGCGGCGACGACGACCACGCAGACGACCACCACGATGACCACGACCACTACCACTCCGTAACTCTTCTTTTCCGTCCTGTCGGAGGCCCCCGGGATCGGGGGCCTTCCCGTTTCGGGTGAAGTTGCGTGCGGCCGGAGTTTTCGAGCCGTCGTGCCGCTACACTGAACCGGGGTGCTGCCTCTCTGGGGAGAAGTTTTTCTCGCATTCGTCGCGATCGTCACGGGTGTCCTTGCCTGGCAGGCCCGATCGCGCGAGCGCAGCCTCGCGCAGCGCCTCGCTGCCCGGGAACGGGGCGGTCACTTCCTCGGTGAGTCGCCCGAGCCGGGCGAGATCCTGAGGCACGCCTACGCCGCTGCGACCGAGATCCTCCCGGTCACGTGTTTCGATCTCTATCGCATCGATCCGGAGGGAAAGGTCGACGAGGTCTGGACGCTCACGCGTCAGGACTCCGGAAAGCTCGAGCCCACGCTCGACCCCGCCAATCCATTCCTCGACAAGAAAGTCGACTCGCGGCGGGTGCGGGACCTTTCGGTGACCGAGACGGAACGCTCGTTCGCGCCGCGCGATCTCCTCGCGGGCGGCCCGATTCGCCGCCTGCGCCTTCCGCTCTATTCCGGCGACCGCTTAGTCGCGCACCTCGATCTTGGCAGCGCGGAGCCGATCGACGAGGAGAGAAAGAGCGAGGTCCGGGCGCTCCTCGGTCCGCTCACGGCGTCTCTGCATGCCTCGCGAAACTGGAGGGTGGCGGTGACCGACGAGCTCTCCGGACTCGCCTCCCGACGCTATTTCGAAGCGCGGCTCGGGGAAGAGTGGTCCCGGCGAGACCGGTACGAGACGCCGCTCTCCATTGCCTGCTTCGACCTCGACCGGTTCAAGGCCATCAACGACACCCTCGGACACGCCGCCGGCGACCTGGTCCTGCGCCGGTTCGGTGTGATCGTCCGCGACGTCGTTCGCGGAAGCGACCTCCCCTGCCGGTTCGGGGGGGAGGAGTTCGCGGTGCTCTTTCCCAACACGGCCGCGGCCTCGGCCCGGATCGTCGCCGAACGAATCCGACGAACCCTCGAGCGCACGCGCTTCGAGATGGACGGCAAGGACTTCTGGGTGACCGTTTCGGCAGGCGTCGCCGACGCCGGTGCGACGGAAGGGCTCGAGCCGGGCAAGCTCCTCGCCCGGGCCGATCAGGCCCTCTACGCCGCGAAGGCCGGCGGACGCAATCGTGTGCGAATCTGGACGGAGCGAGTCGGGCGAGATGCGATCCGATCGCCCGCGCTCCCGCCGGCGGATCGTTAGGAGGAAGCGTGGACGGGGAAGACGGCGTCGAGCAACTGCTCGAAGAAATGATCTCGGCCCAGAGGCAGCGGCTTCTCGCGCTCGCACGGCGGCTCGAGCCGCGCCTCGGACCCGACGACCTGCTCCAGCCCCACGATCACCCGTCGATCGCAGCGAGTCCCGACTTCAACTTCGAGGACGGAATCCTCGCTGGCTATCTCGCCTTCCGCGCCGCTCTCCGCGCGAGCCGCGAGAGATAGCCGAACGGGTTCGGCCACGCCCGTCGCGCGAGGCCCGCGATCGTCTCCGCGTGTGCGCGAATCCACCGGGTGTCTTCGGCGCGGACACCGAGCTCGCCGAGTGTCTTCCCGGACTCGCGCGCCACCCTCTTGAGAACCTCCGGGTCCGGCTTCAAGGAACCTCCAGACCCGCCGCCGCCATGAGCGCACCGATCGTGGTATCCCACGACAGCTCCGAGGCCCGCGCGAGACCGCGACGCCCGAGGGCTTCGAGCGCGTCGTTGCGCTCCCACGCCAGGCGCAAGGCAGCGCCGAGCGCTTCGGGACGCGGAGGGACGACGAATCCCGTCTCGCCATCGATCACGAACTCGAGCGGACCGCCGGCGTCCAGTGTCGTCAAGACCGGCTTGCCCGAGAGAAAAGCCTCCAGCGGAACGTAACCCAGGTCCTCCCCCTCCGGAGCGACGACGACGAGCCGTGCTCCCGAGTAGAGGTCGAGGAGCGTGTCGTCGTCGGCTTCCGGCACCCATCTCACGCGCTCCTCGACGCCGAGCTCGCGCGCGAGCCGCTTCAACCTCTCCTCTTCCGGACCGGTTCCGATCACGATGAGCCGCGCCGCGGAGGCGTGAGCGAGCGCGCGGAGAGGCAGGTCGGGCCGCTTCCAGCCGTCGAGGCGACCGACCGTGAGCGCGTAGTCGCCGAACGGCCCGGTGCGGTACCGGCCGGCGAGCGGGGGCGGATGATACAGAGGTTCGCTCGCGATGCCGTTGTATGTGCGGAGCCGGGCGGCGACGGTCCGCGAATTCGCGAAGACGCGCCGCGCCTCCGAGAGTCCGAGATGGTCGATGGCCGCGATCGTCTCGCGCGTGCGCCGGTCCTCACCCGAAGCGGTGAAATCGCTCCAGGGAGTGCCGAACTGGTCGTAGGCCTGCCGGTACTGATGAATGACCCAGACGACCTTGTTGGGGTGCTTGACCGCGTAGCTCGGAAATCGGGTCGCGATGACAGCGTCGACCGGGCGGCCGCCGATTTCCACCACGTCGAGCGACCGCCAGGCGAGTGCGGAGCGCACGAGGTCGAATCGGTCCCGTTCGATCAATGGAATCGTGACGAGGTCCGCCTCGACTCCCCGGGCGACGAGCTCCTCGGTCAGGCGCCGGACGTGGCGCTCCGCGCCGCCGACGGAGAACGGCGACTGGACGGCGGCGACCAGAACGCGCGGAGGGGTCTTCAACGGCAGGGACCGCCGCAGATCTCGCGATCTCGCGGGATCACGGTAACGGCACGCGTCCGATGACCGCATAGTCCTGAGGGCCAAAGAGAATCGCATTCAGTCGGACGTCGTTCTCCGATCGCTCTTCCAGCCGCCTCTCGGCGGGAAGCGGGGCGAGGAGCTCGACCGAAAGCTCCCGGAACCCGGCGGCATCGCAGAGGAACCGGAGCGATTCGGGCGGGACCGGACGGACGTGGGTCGGATCGAGATAGAAGGCGTTCATCGCGGCGAGCGAGTCGGTGTTCACCGTTTCGACGATCACGACCCCGCCCGGCGCGATCGCGCGGCGGGCCTCCGCAAGGAAGCGGAACGTCGCGGCGGCCGGCCAGTGCTCGACGACCTGAAAGGCGACGACGGCTCCGAGCGAGGCCGTCGGCGCCGCCGCGAGCGCCTCGATCGCGTCGCCTTGTGTGACGTCCAGGCCCCCCGCCCGGCACGCCTCCGCGGAAACGGAGCTCGCCTCGACGCCGCGCGCGGCGATTCCCTCATCGCGGAGCAGCCGGAGGAACTCTCCTCGCCCGCACCCGGCGTCGAAGACGGGTCCCGGCAGGCCGCGGACGTACGGAAGGTAGAACTTCTGCTTGCGGGCGACCTCGGTCGAGGAGCCACGAAAGCGTTCCTCGAAGAGCGCGTAGACGCTTTCGGGGAGCGAAAGACTCTCCCGGGGAGCACCCGTGGCGGCCGCCGCCGGAGGTCGCGTTCCGAGTATCTCCAGGTGGGCGATCCGCGCATCCTGGGCGGCATCGCGCCGGTGAAGGTCTCGCTCGAGCTCCGCAGAACGTCGCTCCTGCTCCGCACGGTTCCTTTCGAGCGCCGCGACGACGCCGTTTGCCGCCTCAAGAGCGAGCGCGTTGAAGGAAGCCTGGTCCCTCCAGAGAAAACGCAACGCCCGCAGAACTACCGATTTGGCCCGCGCGAACCGCGCCGCCTGCGGGATCGTGGGCGTCAGGTGCTCCTCCGCGCGCCGGATCGGGACGCGGACGTCCTCGAGATCCATCGACTCGGGAGCGGCCGGCCGCGCTGGAGTCGCCGGCGGCGTCGCCCCGGCGATCGCGGCGCGGATCTCCTGTGCGAGCTCTTCCGCGAGATCTTCTTTTGCCGCCATCGCCGTTCTCGCGATTATCCCCAAAAGGCGCCCGTTCCGAGGCGCCCACTGGCATCGTGAATGCAAGAGAGTCGGGGCGAGTGCTCTCCGATTCCCCGGACTTCGATTTCACCGAGAGGAGGTCGCCATGAGGAGGGGTGCCGTGCTCGTGCTGGCAGCGGCTCTCACCGCGGGCTGCGCTTCGAGCGGGCCACCTGTCGCGCCGGCCCTGGTGGCGGAAGCCGAAGCCGCCGTGCATCGCGCGGAAAACGCGGGGGCGCGGGAGCGCGCGTCCGACCTGCTCGAGAAGGCCCGCCGGGCGTGGGACGAGGGGCGGCTCGCGTCCTCCCGGGGAGAAGGGGAAATCGCCCGCCGCCGGCTCGAGGAGGCCCGCGCCTACGCCGAGGCAGCGGAGGCTCAGGCCAACGCCGAGAGAATGAAGGGTGAGGCGGCGACCCTTCGACGCGAGGCGGACGAGCTCGAAATGAAGACGCGGCAGATCCGTGAGCAATCCCGGAATCCGTGAACGAGGTGCCCAAGTGAGAAAGAACTGGAAGCTCCTTCCGATCGGGCTCGCCCTTCTCGCAGTTTGCTGTTCGGCGGGCCCTCCTCCGCGGGAGATCGCCGAGGCGCGCCTGGCGGTGCAGGACGCAAAGAACGCGAACGCCGATCAGCTGGCCGCGCGAGAGTACGACGCGGCGATTGCGCATCTGCGGGTCGCGGAAAACACGTGGGGCGAGCGGAAGGACGGTCCCCTCGCCGCACACTGGGCCCGGGTCGCCGAGGGCGAGGCGAGAACGGCGCAGTTCCGCGCCGAGGCCCGCCACGCCGACGAGG
>DASWDK010000241.1:0-5587 GCA_036395335.1 Thermoanaerobaculia bacterium | reverse complement strand
CTGGAACCTCCTCTTCACGCTGGCCGCTCGCGGCGTGACCCTTCTGGTCAGCACGCATTACATGGACGAGGCGGAGCGGTGCGGCCGCGTCGGCTACCTCTATCTCTCCCGGATGCTCGTCGAAGGCGATCCGAAGGACCTGACGCAACTTCCGGAGGTAACGCCTTCGGGAACTCGGAGAGTCGAGGCGGAGTGCGAGGCGGGCGTCGCCGCAGTGATGCAGCACGCGCGCGAGCTGCCTTACGTCGAGGACCTCACGATATTCGGCAACTCCCTCCACGTTCTGGTGCGCGCCGAAATTCCGGACGACCAGATCGCCCGGGACCTTCAGGCGGCGGCGGGCGCGAGAGTGAAGATCCGTCCGATCGCAGCCTCTCTGGAAGACGTGTTCGTTCGTTTGACCGACATCGAAAAGGGGAAGCGGGGCGAGGTCGCCGTCGAGCCGCCGAGAGCTTCCGTCGCTGCGCCGTGATGCGGGGCTTCCGCGCCGTCCTCCGGAAGGAAGCGATGCAGATGGCGCGCGACAGGGGGACGATGCGCTTTGCGCTCCTGATCCCCGCGTTCCAGCTCGTCCTCTTCGGCCTGATCGACACGAACGTCCGTCACGTCCCAACGGTCGTCTTCGACCAGAGCCGCACCGCGGAGAGCCGGCAGCTCGTCTCCGAGTTCGTCAACACCTCCCTCTTCGAGGTGAAGAGCTACGCCGCCTCCCGCGCGACGATGCGCGAACAGATCATCGCGGGCCGGGCATCCGTCGGCGTCGAGATCCCCCCCAACTACGCGCGCCGCCGGCTCGCGGAGCGGCCGGCCGACGTTCTCGTGCTCATCGACGGATCGGACTCCTCGATCTCCTCGCAGGCGCTCGCCGCGGCCAACGGCGTCTCTCTCGCGCGCTCGCTCCAGGAGCTCGGCGCCGGAGAGGGGTTCGAGCGGCTCTCGATCCGCGTCCACCCGCTGCTCCTCTTCAACCCGGACTCGCGCAGCGCGAACCTGCTCATCCCGGGGCTCGTCGGAATCCTGCTCACTTTCTCCGGGACACTCCTCGCCGCCTTCGCGATCGTCCGCGAAAAGGAACGCGGCACGCTGGAGCAGCTCATGGTGACGCCCGCCTCGCCGGTCGCGGTCGTGCTCGGGAAGCTGCTGCCCTATCTCGTCCTCGCCTTTGCGCAACTCCTCCTGATCCTCTTTCTCATGACGGTCGTCTTCCGCGTCCCGATTCATGGGAGCGTGCTCCTCCTTCTGGCACTCTCGACCGTCTATCTCTTCGCGCTCCTGTCGCTGGGGCTGCTCGTCTCGTCATGGTCCAAGACGCAGATGGAAGCGACGCAGATCGCTCAGATGTTCCTGCTCCCTTCGATCATGCTCTCGGGATACATCTTCCCGCTCTCCTCGCTTCCGGCGCCTCTGCGGGTTTTCGCCCAGGTGCTTCCGGCGACGCACTTCATCCGCATCTCGCGCGGGATCATCATTCGGGGCGCCCAGTTTCTCGACCTCTGGCCGAGCGTTGCCGCGCTCATCGCGCTCGCGGCCCTGCTCGTCCTGGGGTCGACCCGCGCCTTCCGCAAGACGATCAGCTGACGGCTGCCGCGGGTTCGCTAGAATCGACGCCGAAGGAGATCTGATGACCGAGCTTCGAGTCGGAGACATGGCCCCGGATTTCACTCTTCCCTCGACCGTCGGGGACAAGGTGACGCTCTCGGATTTTCGCGGCAAGAAGAACGTCGTGCTCCTCTTCTACCCTCTCGACTTCTCGCCCGTCTGCTCGGCGGAGAACAAGGAGTGCGCAGCGCTCGCGCCCGGGCTCGCCTCCGAGGACGTCGAGGTCCTCGGGGTCTCCGTGGACTCTCTGTGGAGCCACCGGGCGTTCGCGGAGAAGTTCGGCATCTCCTATCCGCTCCTCGCCGACTTCCATCCGAAGGGAGAGGTCGCGAAGAAGTACGGCGTCTTCTTGGACGACAAGGGGATGGCCGCGAGAACGGCGTTCGTCATCGGTAAAGACGGGAAGATCCGGGCGATCGTGAAGAGCGACGTTCCGGTCGCGCGCGACATCGCGGCGCTACTCGAAAAGGCCCGCGCGGCCTGACGGAGGCGACGCCCCATGCCCCACCCGCCGATCGACGAGACGGAAGTCCTCCTTTCGATCGAGGAGGAACGCAAGGTCCGGGAGATCGCGAAACACGTGCGCGGGATCATCGAAGCGCTCGGTCTCGATCCTTCCGATCCGAACCTCAAGAACACCGATACGCGGGTCGCCAAGACGTACCTCGAGATGTTCCACGGGCTCTCGGAAGGGGCCGAGCCCAAAGTCACGGTCTTCCCGAACGACGAGCGCTACACGGCGATGATCATGGAAAAGGACATCCCGTTCTACTCGATGTGCGCGCACCACTTCGTCCCGTTCTACGGGCACGCGCACGTTGCGTACATCCCCAACGAATGGATCGTCGGGCTCTCGAAGATGCCGCGAATCGTCGAGTTCTACGCGTGCCGGCCGCAGCTCCAGGAGAGACTGACGGAGCAGATCGCCGGGTTCATGGCGGAGAGGCTTGCCCCGCAGGGGGTCATGGTGGTCGTCGAAGCCCGCCACCTTTGCGTCGAGATGCGCGGTGTCAAGAAGCCCGGAGCGCTGACGGTCACTTCGGCGATCCGCGGGATCTTCTTCAACCGCCCGGTGCGCGAAGAGTTCCTCGACCTTCTCAACCGGCGGGGATAGGAGCCTCCTCCGCGTAGACTCGCAGCTTCTTTACCGCGCGGAGGCCGTCCAGGGTCCGGAAGCCGTGCCAGGAGAGGTCGTCGCCGGCGACGAACAGTCGGCGGGCCCGTTCGCCGAAGATCTTCGCGACCTCTTCGCCGTGCTTCTCCTCCCGAAAGGGATACGGCTCGCTCGGAAAGAAGTGGACTCCCGCGCCGCGCGCGAGAGATTCCCCCGGCGAGGCGACGGGATAGCGATCTTGGTCGCCGGCGAAGACGTTGACGCCGCCGGCCAAGGCGAGGAGATCCGCCACGTACGTGTCGCTGGACACGGTCATCCAGGGATCCCTCCAGATCCAGTACGCGTAGCGGAAGATACCGGGAGGCTGCTCTCCCTCGAGAGCGGCGAGCTCGCTCTCGATCCGCGAAGCGAGCCCTTCGGCTGCAGCCTCTTCGTCGAGCCGCTTGCCCCAGCCGCGGATCGTTTCGGGCACGTCGGCCACCCTCCGCGGGAACGAGACGTCCACCTCGATTCCCGACGCGGCGAGCGCGAGGACATCCTCGCGCCGGTTCTCCTCCCGGTTCGCGAAGACCAGGTCGGGCGCGAGGTCCCGGATCCGCCGGAGATCGGGGTTCTTGGTCCCGCCGATCCGCGGGAGACCCCAGAGGAGCCCCTGGGGACGGACGCAAAACCGCGTGGCGGCGACGAGGCGGGACAGGCCTCCGATCGCCACGAGGGTCTCGGTGATCGACGGACAGAGCGAGACGATGCGGCGGGAAGCCATGAAATCCCAGTCTAACGGCTAGACTCTCGGTCGCTTGGACGTCCCCGCCGAAGACCTCGCCCTTCTCTTCCGGTCGCGCCATCCGCTCGTCGTCTGTGAGACGGTCGAGGAGACCCGGTTCGAGTCACTCGTCCGCGCGGTCGCCGCGGAGCTCGGGCTGCCGGTCTCGACCTGGAGCTCCGCCTCCGGCCTCTCCCCTTCTCATCCGGCCGACGCGCCGAAGACGGCCGATCTCTCCTTCGCTCTGAAGATCATTCGCGGCTGCAAGTCCGACGGAGTCTGGCTCCTGAAGGACCCGCTGCCACATCTGGAAAACGCCGTCGCGCTCCGAGCGCTGCGCGAGACCGCCCAGGAGTTCGCGGGCTCGGCCCGCACCCTCGTGCTCGTGGGGCCGCTCCTCCCGAGAAAGCCGGAGCTCGAGGACGTGGAGATCCGGTTCGAGTTCGCGCTCCCCGGGCGCGCCGAGCTCCAGAAGCTCGTCAGCAACACGGTCCGCCGCGCGCCGCGAGAGTCCCGGGTCGCGCTCTCTTCGGCCGAGACGAACGAGCTCGTGTCCGACCTCGAGGGACTGACGATGTTCGAGGCGGAGAGGTCGCTCGCGCGGGCGTTCGCCCAAGACGGAGTCCTCGACGGAGCGGATCTGCCCCGAATCCGGGAGACCAAGGAGACTCTGATCGGCGGGGGCGGAATGCTCGAGCTCGTCACAGCGCCGGAAGGATTCGACCGTGTGGGCGGGCTCGAGAGGCTGAAGAAGTGGATCGCGACGCGGAAGGCCGGCTTTCTGGCAGCCGCGAGCGAAGGGGCGCTCGACCCGCCTCGGGGACTCCTCCTCCTGGGAGTTCAGGGCTGCGGGAAGAGCCTGGCCGCCAAGGCCGTCGCGGCCTGCTGGGGCGTTCCCCTGTTCTCGCTCGAGGCCGGCCGGCTGCTCGCGCCGTTCGTCGGGGAATCGGAGCGCAACCTGCGGGAGGCGCTGAAAAGGATCGAGCGGATGGCGCCGTGCGTCCTCTGGGTCGACGAGATTGAAAAGGCCTTCGTTTCGGCGCGCTCGGCCGAATCGGACGGCGGCGTCTCGCAGCGTCTCCTGGGCACGCTCCTGACGTGGATGCAGGAACATCGCCGGCGTGTCTTCCTCGTCGCGACGTGCAACTCCGTCGAAGAGCTTCCGCCGGAGCTCATGCGAAAGGGTCGCGTCGACGAGGTCTTCTTCGTGGATCTGCCCGGCGGCCCGGCGCGCGCCGAGATCTTCCGGCTGCATCTGTCGCGGCGCGCCGAGGACCCCAAACGGTTCGATCTGCCCAGGTTGGCCGGGTCCTCCGATGGATTCTCAGGAGCGGAAATCGAGCAGGCCATCGTTTCCGCACTCTACGAGACGCGGGCGGCCGGCCTGCCCTTGGACGAAGCCGGCCTCCTCGTCGCGCTCCGCTCCACTCGGCCGCTCTCGGTCGTCCGCGCGGAAGACGTCTCGGCCCTGCGCGAGTGGGCCTCGGGGCGCTGCGTCCCGGCGGACTGATCGGCAGCGCGCTCCTCCCGCCAAAACGCGCATCCGTCCCGGGCAATCGGCCTTCGTACGGATTCCCAAACTCCGTTCGGAACCTCTCGTACCGAGAATCCGAGGACTTCGGAATCGACATGGTCCTTTTTTCCCGGCGGCACACCGATTCCGCCGGCAGGAGGAACGGAATGATACTTTCCCGACTTCGACCTCGCGCACTCCCTCTCGTCCTCGCCTCGATCCTGTCCGCCGCCGCCCTCTCCGCGCAGAACCAGAATCAGTCGCTCGTCCTGGACCTGCCGCTGGCCAGCCAGCGCGGATCCGTGTCGCAGCACCTCGGCCTGACCGGCGTAACGATCGACTACCACCGTCCGCAGGTCCGCGGCCGGAAGGTCTGGGGCGAGCTCGTGCCCTTCGGCCGGGTCTGGCGGGCCGGCGCCAACGAGAACACCGTCATCACGTTCACCGATCCGGTGAAGGTGGAAGGGCAGCCGCTCGCCAAAGGCTCTTACGGCCTCCATATGCTCCCCACCGAGAGCTCCTGGACGGTCATCTTCTCCAAGAACTCGACCTCCTGGGGCAGCTTCACGTACGACGAGAAGGAGGACGCTCTGCGCGT
>DASWDK010000240.1:0-3206 GCA_036395335.1 Thermoanaerobaculia bacterium | reverse complement strand
AGATCTCGTCGGAAGTCGCCGATTCCCCTCAGTCGGTCATTCTCGAGCAGGTTGCGAACGGCGTACCCGTGCGGATGGCGGTTCTCTATCTGCTCCTGACCGGACGCCCCTGGGAAGGGGAGCGCGAGGGCGCATGACGCGCGATCTCCTCATCCGCGGAGGTCGCTTGGTCGACCCCGACGCCCGGCGCGACGGCGCATTCGACCTGGTCCTACGCGACGGGAGAGTGGCGGCGGTGGGGGATCGGCTCTCCGCCGACGGCGCCGAGGTCCTCGACGCCGAAGGTCTATTCGTCTTCCCCGGGTTCATCGATCTCCATGTCCACCTGCGCGAGCCGGGCCGCGAGGACACCGAGACCATTTCGTCCGGCGCGGCCGCTGCGGCTGCGGGCGGCTTCACGGCGATTTGCGCGATGCCAAACACGGACCCGGTCAACGACAACCGCACGGTGACCGCGTTCGTCGCAGCGCGGGGAAGCGAAGCGAGAGGCGCGCGGGTCTATCCCGTGGGGGCCATTACGCGTGGTCGAAAGGGCGAGCAGCTTGCCGAGTTCGGCGAGATGCGCAGTGCCGGAGCGGTCGCGCTTTCCGACGACGGCGACTGGCTCCGCGACGGGGATCTTCTCCGCCGCGCGATCGAGCACGCGACACTCTTTGGGATGCCGGTCGTCCAGCATGCCGAGGACCCCGGGCTCTCGCTTCGGGCGCCGATGCACGAGGGCGCCGTCTCCACGCGCCTTGGTCTCGCCGGCCAGCCGGGCGTCGCCGAGGCTGCCGCGGTCGCGCGGGACCTCCTGATCGTACGACTCGCCGGAGGAAGGCTTCATTTCGGGCACGTCTCGACCGCGCTTTCGATCGCATCGATTCGCGAGGCGAAGGCGCGAGGTCTCGCGGTCACGTGCGAGGCGACGCCGCACCACCTGACGCTGACGGACGAGGAGGTCGCGCGGTCCGGGTATTCGACCCGTTTCAAGATGAACCCGCCGCTAAGGGAGCGGGCCGACGTCGAGACGCTCTTGGAAGCCCTGGCGGACGGGACGATCGACGCGATCGCAACCGACCACGCGCCCCACCACGAAGACGAAAAGGTGGCCGAGTTCGACGCCGCACCGTTCGGCGTCGTCGGCCTCGAAACCGCGGCGGCGGTCGTCTACGATCGGCTGGTGGCGCCCGGGCGGCTGACGATGCGCCGCTTCGTCGAGCTCTTCTCGACCGGGCCCGCGAAGGCTTTCGGACTGCCGGGCGGCACGCTCGTGCCCGGCTCGCCGGCGGACGTCACACTCTTCGACTCCCGGTTTAGCTGGACGGTCGACCCCGCGAAGTTCCTCTCGCTCGGCCGTTCCACGCCCTTTGCCGGGTGGGAGCTCGTCGGGGCGCCGGCGGCCACGGTGGTGGGAGGGCGGGTCGCCTGGAGCCGCGCTTAGGTCCTTCGGCGTGCTCCTCGTCCTTCTGCTCGTCTCGATCTTCGGCTTCGCCTCCGAACTCTCCGATTCTCCGCCCGTGCGCCGGGTGGCGATCGTGTTGCCGGAGGGATGGCCGATCGAGAGTCTCCAGCGCTGGGCGGGATTCGCGCGCCGGGAGGGGGTCGAGATCCGCCTTGCCGGCGAAGCCGAGCCGCTGCCTCCCGGCTGGGAGGTCGCGCGCTTTGCCGCGCCTCCGGTGCCCGACGCTTTCCGCAGGCGCCTTGCCCGTTTTCCGGTGAGGCTGGAATCTCCGGGATTCCTCTTCGACGGACGCGCGTACCGTGACGCCGGGGACGCGGTCGTCCTCTCCGATCCGGATCGTCCACTCGAGACCCTCGTGCTCGGAAACTCGCGCGAGGCTGCGGCGCGGACGGCGCGATGGATCCTGTGGGGCGGAAAACGCGCGCCGGGAGAATTCCGCGCGGTCTCGGGGGAGCTGTCGAAGGAAGGCCGCTTCCGGCGGGCCCGCTCCGGCGCGCTCGAGATCGATCGGGGGTCCGAAAGGGACCGGATCGCCGATCGCGAGCGGTTCTTCTCCGCGCTCGCGAGCGAGCGGCGCGGCTCCGTCGTCTGGCGTTTTCGCGAGAGCGAGCGCCGGTCGTTCGAGCGATGGAGCCCGGTCCTGGACCGGTTTCTCCCGGCCGACCGGAGCCGACCGGCGCTCACCGTCTTCCTCTACCCGGATCCCGCGGCTAAAGCGCTCTACATGGGCTCGTCGCGCCCCGCCGACGTCGCCTGGGAGGGCAATCGCGGTCGGGTCGACGTCGACGCCTCGGCGCCCCCCGAGCCGGACCTCGTTTCGCCGGTGCTCGCCGCGGCGGTGATCGGCGGAAGCGAGCCGGCTCTGCGGGCGAGGCCGACGCTTCTCGCGGCGGCCGGCGCCCGGGCGCACGGGCGCTGGTGGGGCCGGGAAGTCTCTCCCTTCGCGTCCTTCCTTGAGCATGCCGGGGTTGCCCCGAGCGTCACCCAAGTCGTCGCGGAGGACGCTCGCGAAGACGTCTCGCCGATCTGCGCCGCCGGCGCGGCTGCTTCCTGGCTGGACGCCGGATTCCGGGAAGGCGGCGACGCGGCGCTCCGACGCGTCTTTGGCGCCGATCGTAGCGAGCTCACCGCCACCCTGGCCCGCTGGAGGCGGTCCGCGCTCGCGCAGTCGGTCTCGGCCCCGCGCCGGCGGTCGTTGCCGGCCGGCTTTCTGCGCGGCGTCTCGTACGCGATGACGAACTCGGTGGAAAGTTCCTACGCGTCGCCACGCTCTCTCGAGACGCTCCGGCGGCTCTCGGGGATGGCGGTGAGGTCCATCTCGATCATGCCGTACGGGTTTTCCTGGAAGGAGAGCGCTCCGGATGTCGAGTTCGTTCACCGCAGCCCCCGGGGAGAGACGGACGAAGGAACATTGCGCGCGGTGTCCGACGCCCGATCGCTCGGAATGACGGCGATGATCAAGCCGCAGCTCTGGATCGGCGGGGGAGCGTTCGTCGGAACGATCGCGATGGCAACGCCGGCGGACTGGGCGAAGTGGTTCGCCGCCTACCGCCGGTTTGCAATCCATCACGCGATCGTCGCGGAAGCCTCCGGGGCGGCGCTCTTCTGCATCGGAACGGAACTCGGCGGGACGGAGGCGCGCGAAAAGGAGTGGCGCGAGACGATCGCCGCGATTCGGCTCGCAACCGGGGCGGCCCTGCTCTACACGACCAACTGGGCCGCGGGCGCTCCGAAGGTTCGCTTCTGGGACGCGCTCGACGCC
>DASWDK010000239.1:0-15048 GCA_036395335.1 Thermoanaerobaculia bacterium | reverse complement strand
GCGGGCGATCGCGCTCGTCGGCCGAACCGTCAGTTCACGAAGCGATGCGAGGCGACCGATCAGCGAGTCCGCAAGTCCGAGGCCGAAATGCTCGGGCATCCCCTCGGCGCTGATCGCGCGGAACGGCAGGACCGCGAGGGTACGTGGGAGTCCGGCCGACGGCGCGGCGGAGCGCCGCTCTCGGACGAGGAGAATCGCCGCGAGAATCGCAGTGACGAGGATCGCGCCTCCCACGTAGAAGATCCTTCGAGACTTCGCCGGCCGTGCACCGGCTACACGGGTAACACCGGAACCGGCCCTCCCGACTGCGTTCGTGAGATCGTGCGCAAGGTCGGCAGCGGAGTGGTAGCGGTTCTCCTTCCGCTTCTCGAGGCATCGCCGAACGACGCGCGCGAGCTCCGGCGGAAGACCGTCGAGGGCGAGTTCGGGTTGCGGCTCCTCCTTCAGGATCGCGTTCAGCGTCTCGACCTGAGAGTCGCCCGAGAAGGGTCTTCGTCCGGTCAGCATTTCCCACAAGACAACTCCCAGAGCGAAGATGTCCGAACGTCCATCGACGGACTCGCCCCGAACCTGCTCGGGGCTCATGTATCCGACGGTTCCGGCGACGACTCCGGGTTCAGTGAGGAGCTCACTTCGGGTCGGTTCATCTTCGCGGGTTTCGGCGCCGATCGCGGACCCGCCTCTCTTCGCGAGCCCGAAATCGAGGATTCGCGCGAAGCCGGACCGTGTGAGAACGATGTTCTCGGGCTTGATGTCGCGATGGACGACCCCCTTCTCGTGCGCGGCCGCGAGCCCCTGCGCGACCTGCGCCGCGATCTCGGAGACCTCGCGCGGGGGAAGCGGTCCCCGGGCGAGCCGCGCCCGGAGGGTCTCTCCGTCGACGAGCTCGGTGACCGCGTACCGGACGCCCTCCTGCTCTCCGACGTCCAAAAGCGTCACGACGTTCGGGTGAGAGAGAGAAGCGACGGCGCGCGCCTCTTTCTCGAAACGGCGGATGCTCTCGGCGTCTGCGGCGAACGCCGCGGGAAGGATCTTGATCGCGACCTGGCGACCCAGACGTGTGTCGCGGGCTCGGTAGACCTCGCCCATGCCTCCGCGCCCGAGCTCGGCCTCGATTTCGTACGGCCCGAGGCGGGTTCCCGGTGAAAGGATCACGATCTGGGGAAGAATACCGCTCGACATGACGATCGCCGTGCCGATCACGATCCTGCCGCACGGCGAGGACCTCGACCCGCCCTCTTACGCCACGGAGGGATCTGCGGGATGCGACCTGCGGGCGGCCATCGAGACCGACCTGACCATCACGGCCGGCGGCCGGGCGCTCGTCCCGACCGGCATCGCGGTCGCGATCCCGCCCGGCTACGAAGGGCAGGTGCGGATGCGCAGCGGCCTCGCGCACGACAAGGGTCTCGCCCTCTTGAACGCGCCGGGCACGGTGGACTCCGACTACCGCGGCGAGATCCGTGTGATCGTCGCGAACCTGGGAACCGAGCCGGCGACGATCCACCGGGGCGACCGAATCGCTCAGCTCGTTTTCGCGCCGGTCGCTCGCGCGAGGTTCGAGCGCGTCGCCGAGCTCCCCGCCAGCGCTCGCAACACGGGAGGGTTCGGGTCAACCGGCCACTCGTGAGTCCCTTGTCATACCGAGCGCAGCGAGAGATCTCTCGACTCTCGGGAACGAGATTCCTCGTCGCTTCGCTCCTCGGAATGACAACGGAGAATCGCTCGGACCTCATCTGTCCGCGCGTCTGCTAATCTTGCTCCGTGCGCGTCGCGGTGCTCGCCTCCGGCTCGGGCGGAAACGCCTGCGTCGTCGAGTCGGGTAAGACGCGCGTCTTGGTCGACGCCGGCCTCTCGGCGAAAGAGATCGAGAAGCGCCTCACGTCGCGGGGGATCGATCCCGGGACGATCCGCGCGATCTTCGTCACCCACGAGCACGGCGATCACTCGATCGGCGCCCTGACCTTCGCCGCGCGGTTCGGGTGCTCGCTCTTCGCGACCGCCGGCACCGCGGAGGCTCTCGGCCTCGAAGGAAATCTTTTCTCGCCGTTCGTTCGGATCGAGTCGTGCCGCGAGGGGAGGATCGGCGACGTCGGATTCCGGCCGCTCGGGACCCCCCACGACTCCAACGAGTCGGTCGCTTACGCCTTCGAAGCCGAGGATGCGCGGGTCGTCATCGCCTCGGATCTCGGACACGTGCAGCGGGAGTTCTTGGAGTTCCTGCGCGGAGCAACCACGCTTCTCCTCGAGTTCAACCACGACGAAGACATGCTGCGAGACGGCCCCTACGTCTGGCCGCTCAAGCAGCGGATCGCCGGCGGCTGGGGACACCTCTCCAATCGACAATCGGCGGAGGCCGTGCGCACGACGGCCGGAGGCCGCCTGAAGCGGGTCGTCGCGACCCACCTTTCGCGCGCCAACAACACCCCGGCTCTCGCTCTCGCCGCTCTCGCTTGCGCCCTCGAGCTCGCCGAGAGCGGCGCCGCGTACGGCGCGGCGGACCAGCTCGACGGTTACGAGACGTTCGACGCGTGAAGGTCGAGGTCCGCGTCTATCCCAAGGAGGGTGTGCTCGACCCGCAGGGCCGAGCGATCGCGTCGGCGCTCGAGCGCCTGGGTCACCGGTCCGTCGAAGAGGTCCGCGCTGGAAAGATCTTCTTCCTCGACGTTCGCGGCGACGATCCGGCCGCGGTCGAGGCAGAGGCGCGGAAGATGGCGGAGGAGCTGCTCGCCAACACGGTCATCGAGGGATACGACGTGCGCCTGCGGACGGATCGTGAGCGGTAAGCCGCTCTTCGCAATCGTCGTCTTTCCCGGATCGAACTGCGACCAGGACTGCCACCACGTCGCGACCGAGCTCCTCGGCTGCCGCGCCGAGTACGTCTGGCATCGCGACACGGACCTGAAGGGCGCCGACGTCGTGATCCTGCCGGGCGGTTTCGCCTATGGCGACTACCTGCGCGCCGGTGCGCTCGCCCGTTTCTCGCCGGTGATGGAGAGCGTTGCCCGGTTCGCGGCCGACGGAGGGCCGGTGCTGGGGATCTGCAACGGGTTCCAGGTTCTGCTGGAAGCGGGCTTGCTTCCCGGAGCGGTGCGCGTCAACCGCGGGCTGCGCTACGTCTGTCGTGACGTCCATCTCAAAGTCGGCAATTCCGGCACCGCGTTTACGCGGCTGTACGAGCCGGGCGAAGTCGTCCGGATGCCGATCGGGCACATGGAAGGAAATTACACGGCCCCACCGGAGACGCTGACCGAGCTCGAGTACGAGGGGCGGATCGTCTTCCGTTACTGCGACGCAGAGGGCCGAATCACGGACGCAGCGAACCCCAACGGCGCGACCGCCGCGATCGCCGGTATCTCGAATCGCGAGGGGAACGTCGTCGGCCTGATGCCGCACCCCGACCGATGCGCGGAAGGACTCCTCGGCAACGACGTCGGGCGCAAGATGTTCGAATCCGCGGCGCTGGCGCTCGCGGAGTCATGATCACCGCCGATCTCATCGCCGACCACAACCTTTCTCACGAGGAATACTCCCGAATCCTCGAAATCCTCGGCCGGGAGCCGAACCTAGTCGAGCTCGGTGTGTTCTCCGCGATGTGGAGCGAGCACTGCTCGTACAAGTCTTCGCGCATCCACCTGAAAAAGTTGCCGACGACCGGCCCGCAGGTGATCCAGGGTCCCGGGGAGAACGCCGGGATCGTGGACGTCGGCGACGGTCTTGCGGTGGCGTTCAAGATGGAGTCGCACAACCACCCTTCCTACATCGAGCCGTACCAGGGAGCGGCCACCGGGGTCGGCGGAATCCTGCGCGACATCTTCACCATGGGCGCGCGGCCGATCGCATCACTCGATTCGCTTCGCTTCGGCCGGCTCGACGCGCCGCGGATGCGGCACTTGGTCGACGGAGTCGTCCGCGGGATCGCGGGCTACGGTAACTGCATCGGAATTCCGACGGTGGCGGGGGAGACGACCTTCCACCCCGCTTACGACCGGAACATCCTCGTCAACGTGATGAACGTCGGAGTCGTCGCGAAGGACCGCATCTTCCGCGGGCGGGCCGAGGGCGCAGGCAATCCGGTCATCTACGTCGGCTCGAAGACGGGACGCGACGGGATCCACGGCGCCACGATGGCGTCGGAGGAGTTCGTGGGCGACGAGACCCGCCAGAAGCGGCCGACCGTCCAGGTCGGAGATCCGTTCACCGAGAAGCTCTTGATGGAAGCCTGCCTGGAGCTCTTTCGGACCGACGCCGTCGTCGGGATCCAGGACATGGGGGCAGCAGGGCTCACGTCCTCGTCGTTCGAGATGGCGGGCCGCGCAGGGACCGGGCTCGAGATCGATCTCTCGAAGGTCCCGGTCCGCGAGCCCGGCATGACTCCGTACGAGATCCTCCTCTCGGAGTCGCAGGAGCGGATGCTTCTCGTCGCGCGCCGCGACCGGCTCGCGACGGTGATGGACGTCTTCGAGAAATGGGATCTCGCGGCGGTCGAGATCGGACGTGTGACCGACAGCGGAAGGGTCGTCCTCTTTTTCGAGGGGAGAATCGTGGCGGACCTCCCGGCCGCACCGCTCTCGGACCGCGCGCCTGTCTACGACCGTCCGTGCGTCGTTCCGACACCGCTCGGCTCGATGGGGTGGGAGCTTTTGGCCGAGCCGAACGACTACGGCGCCTGCCTCCGGGCGATCCTCGCATCACCGAACGTCGCCGAGAAATCGTGGATCTGGACACAGTACGACCACATGGTCGGCACGAACACCGTCGAACGGCCGGGTGGAGACGCCGCGCTCCTCCGAATCAAGGGAACCCGGAAGGCGATCGCATTGAAGAGCGACGTCAACCCGTTCTTCTGCGCCTGCGATCCGTATCGCGGCGCGGCGATCGCCGTTGCCGAGGCGGCGCGCTCGATCGCCGCGACCGGGGCGCGCCCTCTCGCCGTCACCGACTGCCTGAACTTCGGGAGCCCCGAGCGACCCGAGGTCATGGGTCAATTCGAGGCGGCGGTGCGCGGCCTCGCGGACGCCTGCCGCGCGCTCTCGGTTCCGGTCGTCTCGGGCAACGTCTCCTTCTACAACGAGACCGACGGGCGGGCGATCCCGCCCACGCCGACCGTGGGGATGGTCGGCCTGCTGGAGGACGTGTCCCGCCGCGTCGGCCTCGCGTTCCGCGCCGAAGGAGACGTCGTCGCTTTGCTGGGAGAAAATCGGGACGAGCTCGGCGCGAGCGAGTTCCTGAGAACCGTCCACGGCCGGGACGAGGGACCGTGTCCCGAAGTGGATCTCGAAGCGGAACGAAGCCTGGTGGACCTTCTCGTCCGGCTCGCCCACGAAGGTCTCGTCGCCTCCGCGCACGACGTCTCGGACGGCGGCCTCGCGGTCGCCGTCGCCGAGTGCGCGATGAAGAGCGGCCTGGGCGCCGAGATCTCGCTCGACGAGCACATCCGCCCGTCTGGCCTTCTCTTCGGCGAGACCACCGGTCGGGCGTTGATCACGTTCCTTCCCGGGAACGAGCGCTCGATCGGAGAAGCCGCGGCGGAGTCGGGCGTTCGCTTTCGCGCCGTCGGGAAGGTCGGCGGCGCCGTTCTCTCTCTTCGCATCGCCGGTCGCGTGGTGGTCCTCGAAAACGTCGCTTCGCTGCGGGAGATCTGGACGTCGGCCTTCGAGCGCGCGATCGCTGCCGCGGACGTTCTCTAAGAGTACCGGACCCTCTCCAGGAAGAGCCCGGAGGGCGGCGCGGTCCAGCGCGCCGGCTCGCCGGACCGCTGGCGCAGGAGCTGCTCGACGTCCGCAGTTTCGATGTTGCCCCGCCCGACCTCGACCAGCGTTCCGGCGAGCCGTCGCACCATCTTCCAGAGGAAGTGCGAGGCTTCGATCCGGAAGTGGATTTCTTCTCCGCGCTCGAGGACTTCGCTTTCTTCGACGACGACCCTCGTGGACTGCTGTCCTTCGGGGTTCTCGCAGAAGGAAGAGAAGTCATGCCCCCCGCGGAATAGCGTGGCAGCGGTTTCCATCGCGGGGAAATCCAGCCGGTCCCGGATCCACCAGACGAAACGCTTGTCGAACGCGGTCCGCCGGCGGGAAATGCGATAGAGGTAAGCCCGGCTCCGGGCGTCGTGCCGGGCGTGAAACGAGGGCGGCGCGGGCTCGACGGAGAGAACGTTGACGTCGTGCGGGAGCGCGTCGTTGATTCGGTGCAGGATCTCGGCCGGGGGCAAACGGCGCCGCGCCTTCAGGTGCGCGACCTGTGCCAGCGCGTGGACGCCGGCGTCCGTCCGTCCGGCGCCCCCGGCGGCCGCGTCCGCGCCGAGAACCTCGCGGGCGGCGCGCAGCAGGGTTCCCTGGACCGTGCGCTCCGTATTGCTTTGTGCCTGCCAGCCCCGGTAACGCGTACCGTCGTACTCGAGCGTGAGCTTCCAGGTCGGCACGCCCGGAGATTACAAAAAAAACGGCAGACGCCGCGTCTGCCGTCCTCCTCTCGCTTCCGAGTCGAGGTTAGGGCGAGGGCGGGCTCTTGACCTGAAGGTTGTTGTTGACCCCCTTCACGCCCTTGACGCTGCGCGCTTCCCTGTCGGCGTCGGCCTTCACCTGAGCGTTCGGCACCTCGCCGGCGAGCGTCACGATCCCGTTCGTCACGTTGACTTCGACGTTGACGATGTTCGAGAACCGGTCGGCGGTCAGCTTCGCCTTGACCGCGGTCGCGATCGCACCGTCGTCGATCTGGGTCTTCGGCGACTGCGTCGTCGTGCAGCCGGAGATGAAGGCAACCAACACCACTGCTGCGGCGATACCCAGGATTCCACGGAAACGTTCGACCATGTTGAGTCCTCCTTCGGACCTCATCGGCCCGGGTGATATTCCGGAAGCCTTCCGGCAGGGGGGATCCCCTGACCCTCGAGGTTTCCGTACCGCCAGTGTGGAGAGCACGGCGCGTGCCAGCCGCGCGAATTCCGCGCCGGAGAAAAGCCGAATTTCCGGTATCTTTTGAGGCCTGCGCGACGCAATGGAGGGCTCCTCGACGTTCCGGCCCGAGCCGACACGTCCTCGACATCTGCCGGAGGTCCGACGCCGCGAACCGCTCGTTCTGCTCGGGCTCGCGCTCGGGCTTCTCGTTCTGTCCGGAATCCATCCGAAGGACCGTTACACCTGGTTTCTCGAGGTGCTCCCGATTTTCGCTGCCTTGCCGGTCCTTCTTCTGACGGCCCGTCGCTTTCCGCTCACCTCTCTCGCGTATCGCCTGGTCTTCCTGCACGCGCTCGTCCTGATGCTCGGCGGCCACTACACGTATGCGGAGGTCCCGCTCGGGTTCTGGGTGCGCGATCTTTTCGGACTCGCACGAAACCACTACGACCGGCTCGGACACTTCGTCCAGGGATTCGTGCCCGCGATCCTCGCCCGCGAAGTCCTGAGGCGCAAAGTGGGACTCTCTTCCGGCGGCTGGCTCTTCTTCCTGGTGACCTGCGTGTGTCTTGCGGTCAGCGCGACCTACGAGCTGTTCGAATGGGCGATGGCGGTCCTCTCCGGATCGGCGGCGATGGCGTTTCTGGGGACCCAGGGGGACGTCTGGGACACACAGTGGGACATGTTCGTGGCGCTCTTCGGTGCCGTCACCTCCCAGCTCGTCCTGGCGCGTCGGCACGACCGCGAGCTCGCGGCGTTTCTGCCGGGCTCGACCCCTCTATAATCCCTACAAATTCGAAAGAGGGACCGATGAGCGCGCGCATGAGGGCGGCTTTCCTCACCGTTTTCTGTTCGACGGCGGCGGTTGCCTTCGCCGCCCTGATGCACCACTCCGAGACGACGATCGCCATTCCCACGCCGGGCGAAAAGACGCCCCTCGAGAGGCTCGAGTACCGCGCGAGGTTCGTCGCCTCGGTCGACTCCGTCACTGTTCGGGCGAAGTCCGAGCCGGGCGCCGATCCGGTCGTCACGGAATGGGTCTTCACCGGGTCGAACACCGACGGCCAGGCCCATCGAGTCGAGATCACGGTGCGGCTCCTGAACGGGGCGGGGGAGCAGGTCGGCGTTTACTCGACTCGAAGGGTCCTTCCTGCCGGTGCGCACGCGATCGAGATTCCGCTCGCGATGAAGGTCAAGCCGGACGTCTGGAACTCCGCGAAGAAAGTCCGCATCGTCGCCGACTGGATGTCCTGACGGACCGGGCGGTCCCGACTCGGGCAATCGAGGCATGAACCTCTTCCCCGAGGCGTTAACATCTGATGCGATGGAGATCCGGGGCGGCTTCCACGACGAGTGCGGCATCTTCGGCATCGCCGACTCGCAGGACGCGGCAAACATCACGTACCTCGGTCTCTACGCGCTGCAGCATCGCGGGCAGGAGTCAGCCGGGATCGCCACGCTCGACGGGGAGGCCTTTTTCGTCGAGCGTGAGATGGGCTATGTCGCCGACGTGTTCGATGAGGCGAGGCTCTCCCGGCTTCCCGGACGGACCGCGATCGGGCACGTGCGGTACTCCACGGCGGGGGCGTCGCTCCTCGCGAACGCGCAGCCGATCGCCTTCGCCACCGGCCGCGGACCGCTCGCGCTCGCGCACAACGGAAACCTCGTCAACGCGCGCGAGATCCGGCGGACCCTGGAAGCCTCGGGCGCCCTTTTCACGACCACGTCGGACTCGGAAGTCATCCTGCACCTCGTCGCCCGCTCGAAGGCGCCGGACGTCGCCTCGGCACTCGCCGAGGCGCTGCTCGACGTGCAAGGGGCATACTCGATCATCGTGCTCTCGCGCGAGGGCATTTTCGCCGCGCGGGATCCACACGGCATCCGCCCTCTTTCGCTGGGAATCCTCGAGGGATCGCCCGTCGTCGCGTCGGAGACCTGCGCTTTCGACTTGATCGGCGCCCGTTTCGAGCGCGACGTCGAGCCGGGCGAAATCGTACGGCTCTCGCGCGAAGGTCTGTCTTCCCGCCGTTTCGCGTTCGCGAATTCGACCCCGTGCATCTTCGAGCACGTCTACTTCGCGCGTCCAGACTCGAAAGTCTTCGGCAAGAGCGTCGCCGCCTCCCGCGAGGCATTCGGAGCCCGGCTCGCACGCGAGCATCCGGCGGATGCGGACCTCGTCGTTCCCGTGCCCGACTCCGGCATGTACGCCGCTCTGGGTTACGCGCGGGAGTCGGGGTTGCCGTTCGCGCTCGGGCTCGTCCGGAACCATTACGTCGGTCGGACGTTCATCGAGCCGAAACAATCCATCCGCCATTTCGGCGTCAAGGTCAAGCTGAACCCGGTCCGAGAGGTGGTGGAAGGCAAGCGGATCGTCCTGGTGGACGATTCAATCGTCCGCGGGACGACTTCGCGCAAGATCGTGCGGATGCTGCGCGAAGCCGGCGTCCGCGAGATCCACGTGCGCGTGTCCTCGCCTCCGACGATGGCCTCGTGCCACTACGGCATCGATACGCCGACCCGCCGCGAGCTGATCGCCGCCAACAATTCGGTCGAGGAGATCCGGCAGTTCATCGGAGCCGATACCCTGGGCTATCTCTCGTCGGAAGGGATGCTCGAAGCGTTCGGGCGGCCGCTCCAGGCCACGTGCGCGGCGTGCTTCACGGGCGTCTATCCGGTCGAGATTCCGGAAGAGGAACTCGAAAAAGAGGGAGCGGTCGGCCGTTAGGACGCTTCTGTTCGCGACTCTCGCGTTCCGCGGCGCGACGCTCATCGACGGAACCGGGGCGGCGCCCCGGCCGGACGTTCTCTTCGTCATCTCCGACGGCCGGATAGTGTCCGTCGGCCCGGCGACGCCGGAGGCCCTGAAGGCCCTCCCCTCGGCAACGCAGGTCGTGACCGCCGACGGGAAGTGGATCGTCCCGGGGCTGATCGATGCGCACGTGCATGCGGAATCGGACGACGATCTCAAGACGATGCTCAACTGGGGCGTCACGTCGGTGCGTCTCATGGCCGAGGACGTTGCCTCCGCACAGAAGCTCGCCCGAGAATCCGCCGGGCGCCGTGACATTCCCGATGTGTTCCCCGCCGCCCCCATCTTCACGGTTAAAGGGGGCTGGTGGGACCAGGGCGAGCCGGGGGACTCGAGACTGAACCGCCTTCCGAGCTCGCCGGAGGAGGCACGCCGCGCCGTCCGCAAAGCAAAAGCCCTGGGCGCCACCGAGATCAAGCTGATGCTCGACGACATGAGCTGGTGCCGGGACCCGAGGCGGCGGCTCCCCCGGATGAAGCCGGAGATCGCGAAGGCCTTGATCGCCGAGGCGCGGCGGGAGGGACTGCGCGCAACCGTCCACGCCCCGAAGCCCGCCGACGCAAAGGAGGCGATCTCTGACGGCGCGACAGCGCTTGCGCATGGTGTCTTGAGCCCGATCGACGATGCAACGATCGGCGTCATGAAGGAGCGACCCGTTTTCTACATCCCGACGATGGACATCTTCGAGTTTCTGGCCGACACGCGCGGCTTCGTCGACCGGGTCCTTGCGGACCCGAGCGTCACGCGGCCGATCGGCGGCCTGGCGCGGGAGACCGTCGCGCGCTACCGGTCGGCGGAGTATTCAAACGGCTATCGCGAGCGCTACCCGAACTTCGAGAACGTCCTTCGGAGCCTTCCCGCTCTCCGGGAAAACCTGCGGCGGCTCCAGGCCGCGGGGGTCCCGGTCGCGCTCGGCACCGACATGTGGGCTTTTCCCGGTCTCGGTGTATCGATCGAAATGGATCTCTACGTGAAGGCCGGCCTCTCGCCTCTCGAGGCGCTCCGGTCCGCCACGTTGACTTCCGCGCGGTCGCTCGGGGTCGAAAGGGACCGCGGGACTCTGGAGGCGGGGAAACGCGCCGACTTCCTCGTCCTCGGCGCCGATCCGGTCGCCGAAGTGGAGAACGTGCGGGCGATCGAGGTGGTGTACAGGAATGGGCAGCGTGTCCGACCGGAGGCGAGTAGTGGCCGCTGAATTTCCGCGTTCCAGGGAATCTCGCGGGGCGACTTTAGTGGGGGGTGCGGTCGCTTTCGTCGCGGCCGTGACTCTGATTCGTTTCCTGCGTCCCGCTCTTCTCGTTGACTTGGACCACGCATGGCTGCTTCCGCGGCTCGTGCTTCAGTTGGTCTTGCTGACCGCTACTGTTTCGGCGGGAGGAGTGTCGGCGGCCATGTTTCTTCTCTGGAGCCGGGATCGTCGGGTTTTGGCCGCTTTGCAGCCCCTATCTTTTCGTCGAGGTTCGTTGGTTGTTCTCGCGACTCTCGCGGTTCTGCTCGGCACCATGGTTCGGTTTTGGGACTTGGAGAGACTTCCAGAACCGTTGTGGGTCGACGATCTATCCCTCATTTCCCCTGCGCTCGCTCTCCGAGGTGACTGGACCGACTTCTCCAACTCGGTTCGTCGTGTACCTTATGGAATAAGAAGCTCGCATGGGACGGTGGGAGTGCTCTATCTCGAGTTGTTTCGAATATCGCTGCAAAACGTTGGGACTTCGGTCTCAGGAGTTCGTTTGCCGTCCGCGCTCGCGGGGGCGCTCTCACTCGTCACGGCGTCATTGCTGGGGCGGGCGCTTCTGCCACGGGGAGGAGGCGCGCTTGCAGGCCTCGTACTCGCCGGATTGCGTTGGCACCTCATCATGTCGCGTTGGGCTTGGGTCGCGATTGCGCTGGTTCCCGTCTTGGACGTGGCGACTCTCATTCTCATTTTTGCGCGCCGTCGCCGCAGTTTTGTTGCGGCGGCGGTCTCGGGACTGATAGCGGGAATCGCCGCCCACTTTTACCTTGCTGCCTGGATTGCCGGCGCCGCTCTCTTTGCCTTCGCAGTGTGGCCTCGAGATTCCGCGGACAAGAAGCATCGGCTCTCCCTGGGTCTCACCTTCCTGGTCGGCTTTCTTGGAGCCGCAACACCCTTGGTTCTACTCCACGAGGCCCAGACTACGGCGTACTTTTCTCGACTTCAGGACAACAATCTTGTGCTCGAATTTCGGCGGACGAAATCGTTAATGCCGGCGCTCGCCGTAACAGCTGATTCGATCCTGGCACCATGGTTCGCGGCGGACCCAGTCGCCAGGCACGATCTGCCACACCGATCTCGACTGGGGCCGATTTTGGGTCTTCCGATCGCCGCCATTCTTGCCCGTTCGCTGCTTCGACCACGCGAGGAGATTTCGGGCTTTCTGCTGGCCCACTGCGCCACCGCATTTGGTGCTTCAGTTCTATGGGGACAAGCCGGGCACCCGAATGGATTTCGGTTCGCCTATCTGACCACCGTTACCGCAGTTGCCGCGTCGGCAGGCACATTATTCCTGCTCTCTTTCGCTTCTCGGCCTAACGGTCGCGCTGGTTCGATGATTGCCGTGGGACTCATCGCCCTTACAGGAGTGATCGGCGGGCGTGATGCATTGTCTCGTTGGAGCAGAGATCGCGCCACCTTCGATGCCTTTGATGGCAAAAGAACATTGATCGGACGAGCGGCCGCACGCTGGGAGAACTACGGGACCGTGATGGTGGATGAGAGTCTCACGCCTGCGGAAGGGTCACAAATTGTGATTGAGGCGATTCGGCGCTATCGGCTAGAGCCCGATGGACAAGGGGCTGTCATCGGGAGTGTCCCGTCACAAGGGTCCGGTCGTCGATCTCCTGAGAGGGTGTTTCGCGTGGTTCCACCGAACACCATACCTGAGCCTGCAGAACGCCTCGTCGAGCACGTGCAAGACGGATGGAATAGGGACTGGGCAATCGTGCTGGCACGTGCCGGATCCGGGCCGTGACAGCTGACAATCTCCTGCGGTTCCGGCCCGAGTTCCCGATCCTCGAGAAGACGACCTACTTGATCTCCAACTCGCTCGGCGCGATGCCGCGTCGCGCGTCGGAAGCGCTCGCCGACTACGCGGAGACGTGGGCGACGCGCGGGGTTCGCGCCTGGGCGGAAGGTTGGTGGGAGATGTCCGTGACGGCCGGAGACGAGATCGCGCCCCTCCTCGGCGCCCCGCCCGGGACCGTGTCGATGCTTCCCAACGTCACGATCGCGTCCGCGGTCGTCCTGTCGTCCCTCGAATTCGCTCTTCCGCGCAACCGGATCGTGCTCGTCGAAGGGGAATTTCCGACCGTCCGCTATCTGTACGAGACGCTCGGCCCGCGTCTGGGCGCCGAGATCGTGGTCGTGCCGTCTCCCGGCGGCGACGGGCTCTCCGCGGACGAGTCCCGCATCCGCGAGGCGATCGACGGCCGGACCGCTCTCGTGGCGATCTCGCACGTTCTCTTCAAGAGCGCATTCGTTCTCGACATTCCGGCGATCGCGGAGAAGTGCCGGCGGGAAGGGGCAATCCTGGCGGTCGATGCCTACCAGTCCGTCGGAACCATCCCGGTCTCGGTCGGCGCGCTGGGAGCGGAGATTCTCGTCGGCGGAGTCCTGAAGTGGCTCTGCGGCGGGCCGGGCGGAGCCTTCCTGTACGTCGCGCCGCAGACGCGGAGCCGGCTCCAGCCGTCGCTGACCGGATGGATGGCGCATCCGGCCCCGTTCGATTTCGAGGCGCCTCCGATGCGCTGGCGCGGGGACGCTTTCCGGTTCCTGCTCGGCACGCCCGCGATTCCCGCGCTCTACGCGGCGCGCGAAGGGCCCCGCATCGTCCGCGAAGCGGGCGTCGAAGCGATCCGCGAGAAGTCGCTCAAGCAGACCGGGCGGCTGATCTCGCTGGCCCGGGACCACGGCTTCCACTGCGCGGCGTCGAGCGATCCCCCGCGCCGAGGAGGGACCGTGGCCGTCGATTTCGAGCATGCGCTCGAGGTCTCGCGGGAGTTGAACGCGCGCGACGTCGTCGTCGATTACCGGCCGGGCGCCGGGATCCGGATGTCTCCCCATTTCTACACGGCAGACGCCGAGCTCGACTTTGCGTTCGCGGCGATCGACGAGATCCGCGCCTCGCGCGCTTGGGAGCGCTGGCGCGACCGGCCGGCGATCGTGACGTGAGTGCGCGAGCCGGCCTCGCGGCGGCCGTTCCCCGCATGCGCTCATGCGAACGCGCGATCGCCATCGCAGGGGCCGCCGCTCTCGGTCTCGCTTCTGTCGGTCTCTTCCTGGTCTCGCGAGGCAAGTGGTCCGACGCGATCGTCGATTCTGGGCGGGAATGGATCGTTCCGGATGCTCTCTCGCGGGGAGACCTTCTCTACCGCGACGTCGTGTACTGGTTCGGACCATTGACCCCATACTTCCATGCAGCTCTCTTCAAGATTTTCGGCTCGAGCTTCTCGACGCTCGTTCTCGCCGGCATCGTCGGCTCGATCGGCGTGCTGGCGGCGCTCTATTTCGCCCTACGAACCGTCATCGGTCGTCGCGAGGCTCTGCTCTGGACGGCGCTTGCAGTTCCCGCGTTGATCTTCATGCCCCGGGCGGGCGGGGCAATCCTCGGCATGGGATATCGGATGTGGCACGCTGCAGCGCTGTCGCTTTTCGCGATTGCTCTGCTCTGCGGCCGCCGCTCACCGCTGAAGCCCGCGCTCGGAGTCTCCACTGGCGTGTTGTGCGCGCTCGCCGGGCTCTGCCGAACCGAATGGGGACTGTCGACGGCTTTCGCCGCGATGCTGGTGGTTGCAATTCGAGAGGGAGTTGGACGTCGTTTCTGGCGGGTGAGTCTGACGATTCTCGCGACGTTCGCAGTTGTGTTTTCGGCCGTCCTGGCGGTCTTCGTCTGGCTCGCAGGCACCGGTGCCGTGCTTCGTGAAGGGCACGTCCTCCTGGCGGGACTCCCAAAGGAAACTGTGACGTTTCTGCATCGGTTCTCTTGGAGCCGCGACTGGCAGGACGGCATTCTCCAGGTTCTCTACTCCTCGTGTCTCCTGTTGGCGGGCTTATTCGTGCTCGAAGCCTGGGCGTCGCGGCGAGACGATCCCCAGCGATTGGTGCGAAGGCTGCCGTGGATTGTCGCGGTCAATCTCTACATGGCCATCTATCCCGCTCGCGGGGGCGCGTCCGCCCGCGTCCTACTGAGCGCCGCCCCGGCTGTCTGCGCGGCCGCGGTTATCGTCGGAGTCCGGTTAGCGCCCGGCCGACGGGCGGCTGCGCTCGCCGGGTTCGGTCTGCTCGGTCTGCTCCTCTCATTTCGGAGACCGTTGGGAATCGGCGACTCC
>DASWDK010000238.1:0-10199 GCA_036395335.1 Thermoanaerobaculia bacterium | reverse complement strand
GGCGCTCGAGCGGAAGTCGTCGAGCAAGGAAGAGGTCGCGCGGCTGAATGCGAACGTGTCGGAACAGACCCAGCAGCTGCTGAAATCCAATGCCGACACCGGAGTGAAGTTGGGCGAGCTCTCGACGGCCATCGAGCAGCTTCAGGCGAAGCTCGAGGACACGAATCGCCGGCTCTCGCAACTCTCCCAACAGATCGCCGAAACGCAGGGAGATCTCTCGAGGATGCGAGGCGGCACGTCTTCGATACCTCCCGCGACCGGCGCCCCCGGCACGCCCGGTACCGCGAACCCTTCGTCGCCGCGGATCGGGGAGCCCTCCGCGAACCCTTCGCGGGCCACGCCGAACGACGCGGTGATCCGGCCCGCCGCCAGCCCCTCGGAGCTCTACGACACGGCGTATGCGGACTACACGAAGGGGCGCTACGCGCTCGCGATCCAGGGTTTCCAGGAGTACCTGCAGTCGTATCCGACGACCGACCTCTCCGACAATGCCGAGTACTGGATCGGAGAATCCCACTACGCCCAGAAGAAATACTCCGACGCGATCGCGGACTTCGACCGCCTGTTGAAGGACTTCCCCAAGAGCGACAAGGCCCCGGCGGCGCTCTTGAAGAAGGGCTACGCGCTCTTGGAGCTCGGGCAAAAAGCGGAGGCCGTCGTCTCTCTCCAGTACGTCATCCACGAGCATCCGGCATCAGAGGAGGCTCGGCTTGCCCGCGCGCGCTTGAAGTCGATCGGGGTCGAAGCCCGATAACGCAAGACGGGAGTCCGTTTTCTCACGTCTCCCGATTCCCTTCAAAGCAAGAGAGGAACTCGAGAACATGGCCAACATCAAATCCGCCCGGAAGCGCATGCGCCAGACGGTGAATCGTCAGGCACGAAACAAGAGCGTCCGCTCGCGCCTGCGTACGGCAATCAAGAAGCATCGAGCTTCGGAAGACCGAACGAAGCCGGAGAGCCTGTCCACGACCTACTCGGAGATCGATCACGCCCGCAAGAAAGGCGTCATCCACGCCAACGCGGCGGCGCGTTACAAGTCGCGTCTGGCGAAGGCAGCCGCCAAGGCGTAAAACACAAGGCGGAAGAAACGGTCCTTTCCCGTTTTCCGGTTCAGAACCCCTCCAGAACGCTCGACACCAGGCTCGCAGCGAATCGTTCCGCGACGCGGTCGATGGCTTCGTTCTCCCGGTCGGCATAGGACGCTGCACTCGTCGGAAGCGAGTAGTTGTCGCGAAACGTGTAGGCAGGGTTCTCCCACAGAACTTTCTCTTCCGGCAGCGTCTTCAGCGACACCCGGGCGGTGATCGCCACCTGGTATTCCTTCGCCCGCCCGAGCTCGTCGAAAGCCACGGCGTAGAGGTCGAACTGCGTGACCGTGCCGGAGAGCTCGGCGTCCGCCGACCGCGCGTCGGCGCGCACCTCGAACCGTCCTCGCGTCGCGAGCTCGCGGGCGATCTCCCGGGACACCCGCTGTTCAACGCCGACCCGCGAGGTTCCGTTCTGAAGGGTCTGGAAGCGAATCACGCGGACGCCGGCGGGGAGCGTCGATCCCCGTCCGACGAGCGAGTAGCCGCAGCGAAGGGCCGCGGCGGCGAAGATGACCAGCACCGCTCGAGGCAACGCGCCGCGAGGGAAGTTCCGCCTCAACGGACGACCAGGTTGAGCAACCGGTCGGGGACGTAGACCGATCGGGTGATCTCCTTGCCCTCGACCCAGGGGCGAATCTTCTCGTCGGCGCGCGCCAGCTCGAGCGCCGTGGCCTCACCCTCCCCCCGCTCGACGTCGAGCCTTCCCCGGACCTTTCCGTTGACCTGGACGACCAGCGTCACGCGCGGACTCGTCGCCAGGTCGGGATCGAACTCGGGCCAGGCCGCCTCGAGCAGAAAAGGCTCCTCCCCCAGGCGCTCCCACCACTCCTCGGTCAGGTGAGGCGCGACGGGATGCAGCAGCTTCAGGAGCGTCTTCGTCGCTCCGACGACGACGCCGGCCGACTCGGAACCTTCTTCGAGAGCGTCGGAGATCGCCCGCTGAAGCTCCATGAGCGCCGCGACGGCGGTGTGGAAGTGAAAGCGTTCGGCATCCTCGCTGACGCGCCGGATCGTGCGGTGCTCGAAGCGCGTCAAGGGCGTCTCGGAGCGACCGGATCGACCGACCGCTCCGGAAGCGATCTCGTTGACCCGCGTACACAGATCGTGGACTCGATTCAGGAACCGGAACGCCCCGGCCACGCCGTCCTCGGACCACTCCGACTCTTTTTCGGGAGGCCCGATGAAGAGCGTGTAGAGCCGGACCGTGTCCGCGCCGAACTTCTCGATCAGCTCGTCGGGCGAAACGGTATTGCCCCGCGACTTGGACATTTTCTCGACCTTGCCAGTCGCCGCGTTGACGCGGGTGATCATTCCCTGGTTGAAGAGACGCTGGAAAGGCTCCTCGACGTCGACGAGCCCCATGTCCTTCAGGACGCGGCAGACGAACCGGGAGTAGAGCAGGTGCAGAATCGCGTGCTCGATGCCGCCGACGTACTGGTCGACCGGCATCCACCGTGACGCGCGCTCCGAGTCGACCATTCGAGTCTCGTCCTGGGGGTTCAGAAAACGCAGGTAGTACCAGGACGAGTCGACGAACGTGTCCATGGTATCGGTCTCGCGCCTCGCCGGCTCCTCGCACCGCGGGCAGCGTGTCTCGACGAACGCCTTCGACTTCTCCAGCGGGTTGCCCTCCGCGCCGCGGAACTCGACGTCTTCCGGGAGCAGGACCGGCAGGTCTTCGTCCGGCACGGGAACGACGCCGCATCGCGGACAGTGGATCGCCGGGATCGGTGTCCCCCAGTAGCGCTGCCTCGAGATCAGCCAGTCGCGGAGACGGTAGCCGACTTTTCCCTTGCCGTATCCGTTTCGTTCGATCCATTCGACGGCACGGCGCACGGCTTCGGGACCGCAGGGCGTTCCGTTCCACTCGCCCGATTTGTCGAGATACCCGACGTGAGGCATCGCCGCGGTCATCGAGTCCGGATCGAGCTCACCTTCTTCGGTCCGGTAAACCGGCCGGACCGGCAGGCCGAAGCGTCGCGCGAACTCGAAGTCGCGCTGGTCGTGCGCCGGCACGCCCATGATGGCGCCGGTCCCGTACTCGGGGAGGACGAAGTTCGCGAGCCAGACCGGGATCTTCTCTCCTGTGGCCGGATTGATCGCGACGAAGCCCGTGTCGAGTCCTTCCTTGACTCCTCCCTCCGCCTCCCGGTCCAGACGGGACTCGCGGCGAACTCTCTCGACGAACTCCTCGATGGCCTCGCGTTTGCCGGAGCGCTCCGCGAGCGTCGCGACCGCGGGATGCTCCGGCGCGAGCGCGAGGAAAGTGGCGCCGAAGAGCGTGTCCGGCCGGGTCGTGAAGACGAGAACGGGCTCGACGAGCGCATCGACTCGAAAGGAGATTTCCGCCCCTTCCGAGCGACCGATCCAGTTGCGCTGCATCGTCTTGACCCGTTCGGGCCACTCGGAGAGAGTGTCCAGCCCGGAGAGCAGCCGCTCGGCGTAGTCGGTCACGCGGAAGAACCACTGGGTGAGATCGCGGATCTCGACCAAGTCGTCGGACCGTTCGCATCGGCCGTTCACGACCTGCTCGTTGGCGAGCACCGTCCGGCAGCCGGGGCACCAGTTGACCGGCGCGGTACGGCGGTACGCGAGACCCCGCTCCCACATCCGGAGGAAGAGCCACTGGTTCCAGCGGTAGTAGGACGGCTCGCAGGAGGCGAGCTCCTTCGACCAGTCGTAGAGCAGACCGAGCGCGTGCAGTTGCTCCTTCATCCGGGCGATGTTGGCGAGGGTGTAATCGCGCGGATGGACCCCGCTCTGGATGGCGGCGTTCTCCGCAGGCAATCCGAACGCGTCCCAGCCCATCGGGTTCAACGCCTTCCGGCCCGCCATCCGCTCCCGGCGATACAGCGCGTCTCCCAGGATGTAGTTGCGCCCGTGACCGACGTGGAGACGGCTCGCCGACGGGTACGGATACATGTTGAGCATGTAGAACTCGTTCCCGGGCACGGACGTGTCGACCTGCGCGACGGCGCTCTCTTCCCAGCGACGCTGCCACTTTTCTTCGAGCGCGGCGGGGTCGTACCGGTCGGTCATCGCCGGCAATATAACAAGGGCTTACGGCGAGGACGCGCGAACTCGGAGGATCGTCTCTCCGGCTTTGAGCGGCTCATACGCGAGCGTCCCGGAGAAAGTGAGCGAAGCCACGAAGAGCGAGCGCGGCCGCGCCAGCGCCCGACGGCCGAAAGGGAGGTAGCGCGCGTCGACGCCGTTCACCGAAGCACTCGGGTCGGAGAAGACGAAGCCGCGATCCGGATAGTAGACCTCGATCCAACGATGGTAGGCACCTCCGATGTCGGGCTCGTAGCCGGGCGTTCCGGGCCGGCTCTTCAGAACTCCCTGAACCGTTCTCGCGTGGATCTCGGCGCGGCGCAGCAGGTCGACGGCGAGCTCCGACAGTCCCACGCAGTTCGCCCGCCGCTCCGCGAACACCGCGGTCGGGTCCTGTCTTCGGACGCGGTCGGGATCGTACCGGACGAGTGCGGCCAGGCCGGAAAGGATGCGTTCGACCGCGATGGCCTGCGTCCGCGCACCCGCGACCGCCCTCTCGACGAATGCGTCGCGCTCCGGCGCGCGCGGCAGCGCGGCTTCCCGGGCACCGCCGGTCGGAAAAGGTGCCCGGCTCGCGAGCGGCGAGTCGCTGACGCGGACCGAAAGCTCGATCGCGCCCCGCGGGCCGACGGAGACCGCGAGCGAATAGCCGTCGTTGTCGTACTGATCGAAGAATTGGGCCGCCTCCCCTTCTCCGCGATAAGTCGCGACCTGCTCTCCCGCGGTCGCCACACCGGCGGCGGCCGCCAGCAGGACGACGCCGACGAGCCGGGAGATCACGATTCCGCGAGACCGGCCCGCCCGGACTTCAACACCCCGTCGAGGATCCCGTTGATGAACTGGGAAGAGCGCGGCGTCGAGAAGCGCTTGGCGATCTCGAGTGCCTCGTCGATCACGACAGGCCGCGGGGTGTCCGGCTCGTGGAGAAGCTCGAAAAGGGCCATTCGGAGGATGTTACGGTCCACGATCGGCATCCGCATCAGTCGCCAGTGGTCGGCCTGCCGCGAGATCAGGGCATCGAGAGTCTCCCGGTGCTCGAGCGTTCCCGCGACCAGACGCTTGGTGAAGTTGCGAAGGCCCTCCGAGACGTTCTGAAGGTCCGTGGAGCGCTGGAACATGTCGGCCGGCGGCGTTCCCGCGACGTCGTTCTCGAAGAGCATCTGCAGCGCGAGCTCGCGCGCCTTTCTTCTGGCGCCCACGTCATTTCCTCCGCAGGCGGCGGCGCAGGTTCGCCATCTCGACCGCGGCCTCCGCGGCTTCGGCCCCCTTGGACACGCGGGAACGGGCCTGCTCCATCGTGTTGCAGGTCAGGAGGCCGAATCCGATCGGCACGCCCGTCTCCCCCGAGAGCGTGGCGAGCGCGCTCGCCACCGCGTGCCCGAGGACGTCGTGATGAGTCGTCTCACCACGGACGATCGCGCCGAGCGCGATCAGGGCGTCCGGCTTTTCGCTCTGGAGGAGGGCACGCGCCGCGGCGGCCAGCTCGAACGCTCCCGGAACGCGCACGATGAGCGAATCCTCTGCGCGGGCTCCGCGGGCCTCGAGAGCTCCGAGAGCCGAGCGGAGAAGCGCGTCCGTCACGGTCGGGTTCCAACGCGCGCAGAGGATGCCGAGCTTCAAGCCGCGAGCGTCGAGGCTTCCCGCGCGCTCACGGGGCGTAAAAGATGGAGCGACGCGTCGCACGGCTCGATTGCTCAAGGACCAGTCCCTTCGAGAAGGTGGAATTCTAACCCGAGGTCGCTTCTTCCGCGAAGAGCCGCTCGAGCAGAGACTCCTCGTCGAAGCTTCGCCTGTAGCGACCGAAGAACTCTTCCGGCGCGTAACGCGGCGGCTGCGGCCCGAGAGACTCGAGCACGAGCACGGCGGCGACGCTCCCAATCCGCCCCGCCACTTCCCAGGGCGCCCCGATCCGGATGCCGCGCACCAGGCCGGCGCGATAGGCGTCGCCGACGCCGGTGGGATCGACCGCCGGCCTCTCCAGACGAGCGGCCGGAACCTCGTGGCGCACTCTACCGCGCGGACCTGCGACGGAAACGATCGAGCCCTCCTCCCCGCGCGTGATCACGAGCACGGGCACCCGCGCCTCGACGTCTTCGCGGGAGAGGCCCGTCTTCTGGTGCAGAATTCCGAACTCGTACTCGTTCGCGATCAGGAGGAAGGCGCCGTCCAGCCCCGCGAGGAGCTCTTCACCGGAGAGCCGCGCCACCTGCTGGCTCGGATCGTAGAGAAACGGGATCGCGAGTTCCCGGCACTCCGCGGCGTATTGCGCCATCGCTCGAGGATCATTGGGCGAGATCACGACGAGCGCGACGTCGGCGGCGCCGGCGCCGGAGAGCGGCAGGTCCCGGGCGCGCGCCATCGCCCCCGTGTAGAAGGAAGCGAGCTGATTGTGATCCCGATCCGTCGAGACGAAGAACGAAGCAGTGAAGACGTCTTCGTGGATTTGCAGGCCGGAGACGTCGACGCCCTGCCGGGCCAGCCAGTCGCGATAGTCGGCCGCGTCGCGTCCCGCCGTCGCGAGAAGGAGCGGTTTCTCCCCGAGCAGAGCGAGGCCATATGCGATGTTCGAGCCGCAGCCTCCCGGCACGCGGCGCATCTCGTCGACGAGGAAAGACACGGACAGGCGCTCCATCCGGTCGGGGATCAGGTGCTCGATGAAGCGCCCGGGAAAACGCATCAGGTAGTCGAAGGCGACCGAGCCCGTAACCACGATCTGCCCGGACTCGGGCAGCCGGAGCGAAGGGGAACCTTCCCGGGTCACAGGTATTTTCCGACGAGAGGAGCGAGGCGGCGCCGCGCTTCTTCCGGGATTCCGTTCCGATCGGTCAGGATCGCGTGGCGCAGAGCGTGGCGGCAGGAGCAGTTCCGGTCGGGCGCAATGCGGGCGACCGCCGCCTGCATCGTCCGGCGCGCCGCGGCGGCGTTCTCCCCGAGGATGGCGACCACCGCCTCGACCGAGACCGCCTGCTCGGACTCGTGCCACGCGTCGTAGTCGGTCACCAGCGCGAGCGTCGCGTAGCAGATCTCCGCCTCGCGCGCGAGCTTGGCTTCTGTCAGGTTCGTCATCCCGATGACGTCGGCGCCCCAGGAACGGTACAGAAGCGATTCTGCGCGCGTCGAGAATTGCGGCCCCTCCATGCAGACGTAAGTTCCGCCGCGCCGCGCGGGCAGGCCCGCGACGTCTGCCGCCACTTCGAGCGCGCGGGCGAGACTCGGGCACACCGGGTCCGCGAAAGACACGTGCGCCACGAGGCCGTCGCCGAAGAAGGTGTCGGGGCGATGGCGAGTCCGGTCGATGAACTGATCGGGGATCACGGCCCGGCGTGGCACGTCTTCCTCCCGGAGGCTGCCGACCGCCGAGGCGGAGAGGAGCGCATCGCAGCCGAGCGCCTTGAAACCCCAGACGTTCGCACGGTAGTTGATCTCGGTCGGCGAGAGCCGGTGTCCCCGGCCATGCCGGGAAAGAAACGCCACGGGAACTCCGGAGAGTGTCCCCGTGAGATAGGAGTCGGACGCCGGACCGAACGGCGTCTCGACCGTCTCTTCGTGCAACCCCTCGATGGCCTCGAGGTCGTAGACGCCGCTGCCCCCGATGAGCCCCACCGGGACCGTCAGACCGGCGCCTCCTCCAGGGTCGCTCGGTGGCTCTCCACGGCTTCGAGCACCCGCTCGGCGAGGGCGAGCGCGTCGCGTCCATCCTCGCCGGACACCACCGGCCGGCTTCCTTCCGCGACAGCACGCCGGAAGTCCGCGAGCTCGCGGGAAAGCGGCTCCTCGCGCGAGACGGCAACGGAAACCGGCAGGATCTCCGGCCGGTCGGTCTCGGAGAGGAGGCGGAATGCCGAGACGCTCTGAGCCTGCATGTCGACCGACACGTAAATCGAGGGCGCGAAGACGCGGCACTTGCGGACCTTTTCGGCCGAGACCCGCGAGGCGGTCAGATTGGCGACGCAGCCGCCTTCGAACGCGAGCCGGGCATTCGCGATGTCGAGCTTCGGAGTCAAGACCGGCACACCAGCCGCGCGAACCTCCCGCACCGGCCGGCCGACGAGCGCGGAAACGATCTGGAGGTCGTGGATCATGAGGTCGAGGACGACGTCCACGTCCAGGCTGCGCGCCGTGAAGACGCCGAGCCGGTGAACTTCGATGAAGCGCGGCGACGCGACGAGGTGAAGCGCGGCCTCGATCGCCGGGTTGTAGCGCTCCACGTGGCCGACCTGGAGTACCCGGCCCGCCCGGCGGGCGCGCTCGACCAGGTCCTCGGCGGTAGCGAGGTCCGCGGCGATCGGTTTTTCGACCAGCACGTGGAGTCCACGGTCCAGGAAAAAGCCGGCGACTTCGGCGTGCGTGACCGTGGGAGTGGCGACGACGACGGCCTCGGCCTCCTCCGCGATCTGTTCGAAACTCGACAGAACTCGAAGAGAGAACTCCCGTGCGACGTCCTCGGCGCGGCCGGGGTGGTGGTCGTTCACTCCGACGACGCGCAGACCGGCGAGCGAGGAAGCGACCCGCGCATGGTGGCGGCCCAGGTGGCCGACGCCGACCACCGCGAGACGAACCTCCTTCACCGGTGAAAGCCCCGTTTGCTCTCGCGAATGAAGGTGACGAGCTCCTCGACGGACGGCCCGGAGAGCTCGCTCTCGATCCGCTGGAGCGCCTGCGTGGTGTTCAGCTTCGATTTCACGAGCAGGCGGTACGCCTTCTGGAGTGATTCGATCTCGCCGTCGGGAAAGCCCTGACGCTTGAGACCGATCGTGTTGATCCCGTATGTTTTCGCGTCGATGCCGTCCGTCTTGCAGAACGGCAGAACGTCCTGGCGGCACTGCGCGAATGCTCCGACGAACGCGTTCCGCCCGATCCGAACGAACTGATGGACGGCGGCGAAAGCGGAGAGGATCGCGCGGTCCCCGACCTCGACGTGTCCGGCGAGCGAGGCACAATTCGCGAAGACCGTCCCCGAGCCGACCCGGTTGTCGTGCGCCACGTGGCAGTAGGCCATGAAGTAGTTCTCGTCGCCGATCACCGTTTCGCCGTTGCCGGTCATCGTTCCCCGGTGGATCGTCGAGAACTCGCGAAAGACGTTCCGGCTGCCCACGACGAGCCTCGTCTTCTCGCCGTGGTATTTCAGGTCCTGCGGCTCGAATCCCAGCACGGCATGCGGAAAGATCCGATTTCCCTCGCCGAAGATCGCCGGCCCCTCGATCTGCGCGTGCGCGCCCACGGTCGTCCCGCGGCCGAGCTCGACCCCGTCGCCCACGACGGCGTAGGGCTCGATCCGCACTCCTTCGCCGAGCCGTGCGCCGGGAGAGACGACCGCCGAGGAGTGAACCTCGACGCTCACGGACGCTCGAGGATGGTCGAAAGGAGCTCGGCCTCGGCGGCGAGCACCCCGCCGACTTTCGCGGTCGCGCGGCACTTCGAGATTCGCGTCTTGATCGACAGCATCTCCACCTCGATGACGAGCTGGTCTCCGGGGATAACCGGGCGGCGGAACTTGCAGCGGTCGATGCCGGTCATGTAGATGAGCTTCCTCTCGCGGTCGGGAAGGCTGGCCAGCAGTCCGACTCCACCGACCTGCGCCATCGCCTCCACGATCAGCACGCCGGGCATCACCGGATTGCCCGGGAAGTGGCCCTGGAAGAACTCCTCGTTGAAGCTGACGTTCTTGATCCCGACGACGCGCTTTCCCTCCTCGACCTCCAGAATGCGGTCGACGAGCAGGAAGGGATAGCGGTGCGGGAGAATCTTCAGGATCTCGGTGATCCCGATTTCCACGAGGAGTCTCCTTTCTCGAGTTCCGCGAGCCGCCGTTCGAGCGACTCGAGCCGGCGCGCGAGCTCGGGCAGACGGGCGACGAGTGCGGCGCGCTTCAGGAACTCGCGGTGCGGGGCGGCGGGCATCCCGGAGACGACCGCACCGGGCGGGATCGAGCCGGTCACGCCCGCCTGACCCGTCGCGATCGCGCCCTTTCCGACGGTGACGTGGTCGTTGACGCCCACCTGGCCGGCGAGCGTCACGCGGTCTTCAATGCGGGCCGACCCGGCGATCCCGGCCTGA
>DASWDK010000237.1:0-26467 GCA_036395335.1 Thermoanaerobaculia bacterium | reverse complement strand
GACTGATCGAGAAAGTAGGTCGACAAGGCGACTCCGACTCCCGCGAGGATGCCCGCCTTCGGGCCGAATCGTCTCGCGAGCCATGCGGCGACAAAGGCTGTGACGAGGGAAGAAGCGATCGGAGGGAACCAGCTCGCTCGTGCGACTGCCCCGGCGGGTGTGCGGCCTCCGAGCAGCCGGGCGAGCGCTCCCGCCGACATGTCGTAGAGGGGAGGCCAGGGACAGAACGATCCCCTCGGACCGCGATTCGGATCGTAATTCAAGACTCGGAACGGGTGCATCGCCGAGTAGATGATTCGCTTGGCGTGGTACATCTCGTCCAGAGGCGAGAGCTGGGGAACGCCGCGCGGGAAGACCGTGTGGAAGTTCGAGATTCGGACGAGGAAGGCGAGAAGGAAAATTACCGACGCGACGGCGAGCGGACGCCACCGGCCGGATGATTCGGGAAACCTAATCCTCACCCGCTCTCTCCATTCTAGCCCGCATTGAAGATCTCGCGGGCTGGCAGGGAGCAAGACCGCGTCTCTTCCGCTTAACAATTTTCTGGTGCCGCTGGGCACTCGGATGACCGGGTTGGTTCAGTTCCGGCAGGGCGCACAGAACTCGATCGGGCTTCAGGGCGCGTCGGGGAGAGCGGAGCCGTCCGGCGCGAACTGCCAGATCTGGACCGCCGAGCGGATCTCCGACCGCGTTGGCTCCCTCTCCACCCGCAGCAGGCGAAAATCCCGGAACGCGGCCCCCGCCGGACCGGTGCCGCTGCGTTCTTTCCCGCCCTCGAAGTAGGCCCGCCACCAGAACGTCGACCGCATCAGCCGAGTCGGCACCGGGGAGGTCGGCGAGGCCGACCGCCCCTCGAAGGCGGACCTCGGGAAGCCGCTCATTTCCGCGCGGGCCGCGAAGTAGGGAAGCGGGTCCTGAAGGACGACGAAGCGGACCCCCTGCACGGCACAGTAATCCGCGACCGATCTCTCGCGGGTCGCGAAGAGGATGCCCGTTGCGTTTTCGAAGTCGATTCGTCCTCCCATGGTTCCGAAGTTGTCGAGCAGCACCGCTCGTCCCCCGACGACGTCGAACAGGTGTCCCCAGTCCCACGGGCCGAGCACTTTTCCCGGCGCCCCGCTCTGGCGGAGGAACTCGGCTGTCCGCAAGAGTGGAGTCATCTCGTGCGTGATCGGTGAGCGCGGACGGAGCACCCGCCCTCCGGAGAGAAGAAGGGAGGGCACGATGAGCACGGCCCCGAATGCTCCCGCGAGCCACGGGCCGCGCTCCCTTCGCACGTCGGAGACGGCAACGGCCCCGGAAATCGCGCAAAGAGGAGCCGCGACCCCGAGAAAACGTCTCGAGCTGACGGCGGCAACCGCGTATCCCAACGCGAAGGGGAGAGAGAGACCACGGAACCCGCTTCTCCAGCGCCGGCTTCCGACCATGAGGAGGGTCAGCAGCACGCCCCCGCCGAGCTGAAACAGATCGGCCGGCCAGAGGCTGTCGGGGGCGAAGAAGAGGGGCTGGAATTCCTGGATGGACTTGAACCAGGGATCTCCACCCAGGAAGTGCGAGCCGGCGAGAATTGCTTCGAAGGCGTTGGGGACCGCCGCCACGACGAGCAGGCCCAACAGGGCGGCTGAGACCGCGGCACGCGCGAGCTTCACCCCGCTTTCGAGCATCCGGAGCTCGATGGCGCAGGCGGCCGCAGCAGCGGCGAGCGCCGCCGCATGGGGAATCCCGACGTACCACTCGTCGTCCGGGTAGCCGGATGGCTGGAATGCCCGATACAGAAAGATCAGAATTGCCGACAATCCGAAACCGAACGTCGCGGTCGCGCGCGCGGCCGAGTTCCGTCGGTCGAGCAACAGGACCACGATCAGTACGATCCCGCCGACTAAGAGCAGCGCCGGCTGAATCAGGAGAGAGATCGTGAGCGCGAGACCGAGAAGCGCGCCGTACCGGAGCGACTCGCGGCCTTTCGTCGCGCGCACGACCGCGAAGGTTGCGGCCACGATGCCGAGCACCAGCGGGAACTCCAGAAAGTGGTGATCGATCGCTCCGAGGCGTGACCGATCAAGAAAAGGGGTCGAGACCGCGACGGCGAAGCCTCCGAGTAACCCCGTCGCGGGGTCGAGCCGTCGGCACAGCCACGCGGCGACGAGAGCGCAGGAGAGCGAGGAAACGAAAGGCGGAAACCAGCTCGCCCGCGCGACGATTTCCGCGGGGGCGCGACCTTCCAGAAGACGTGCCGCCGCTCCGGCAAACATGTCGTAGAGGGGTGGCCAGGGGCAGAAAGATCCTCTCGGGCCGCGACTGGAATCGTAGTTCAAGACTCGAAACAGGTAGGTCGCCGAGTAGACGATCCTCTTCGCGTGGTACATCTCGTCGAAAGGCGCGAGCTGAGGAACGCCTCCGTGGAAAGCCGTCGAAAGGTTGGAAATCCGGAAGAGGAAGGCGACGACGAAGATGGCCGACGCGACAGCGAGCGGGCGCCACCGGTCGAATGATTCGGGCGACTTGATGTTCAACCGCTATCCGCATTCTAGCCCCCGTGGGAGACGTTCCGGTTTTCCATGAGGGATCGAGTCTCTTCCGCTTACAATTTCCGCGTGCCGCTGCGCACTCGGATGACCGGGCTCCTCGCGGCGGCGGCAATTGCGCCCGCTCTCTTCTGGCTCGGTCCGGCGCTCGCCGTCCGTCTCGTGCCGTCCTTCCGCGACCAGGGGGATTTCTTCTACCCCTTGAAGCTGTACACAGCGGACCGGCTTCGCGCCGGGGAGATCCCGCTCTGGAATCCGCTCTCCGGAGCAGGCGAGCCCTGGCTCGCCAACGGGCAGGCGGGCGTCTTCTATCCACCCGGTCTCCTCTTTCTCCTGCCGTGGCCGGCGGTGGCCGGAATTCTCTTCCTGCTCGTCCACTTCACGATCGGCGCGTGGGGGATGCGCCGGTTTCTCGCGCAGGAAGGCGTTTCCGAGTCCGGAGCGCTCTTCGGGAGCGCGGTCTTCGTCGCCTCGGGGCCGGCCGCGTCGCTCTCGGCCTTCTGGAACCACTTCGGCGCCTATGTCTACCTTCCGGCGATCGTCTCGATCGCGCGCTCGGGAACGAGGTCGCGAGGGGCGCTTCTCGGTCTCGCGTCACTCGCGGGACTTCAAGCCATGGCCGGAAGCCCCGAGATTTCCGGCATCACCGCGGCGGTCGCGCTCGTCCTGTCTTTCTTTCCGAAGCCCGATCCGGACCGGCCGTGGCTCAATTCGCGGGCGAAGTCGCCGTGGAGAACCGCCGTCGCGATCCTGTTCGGCCTCGCGCTCGCCGCGTGGACGCTCGTTCCGATGGGGGAGCTGGCCCTCCACTCGGACCGGAAAGGGCCGCTTCCGGTGGAAGAGAGGGAGCCGGGCGCCACGGCTCTTCCTCACCTCGCCGCGGGGTTCGCGCGGCCCCAGACCGCGACGCCGACGTTCTGGCTCCCGTCGCTCTTCGTCGGACCGCTCGTCCTCGCGGTCGCCGCGGCTTCCTTTTTCGAGCGGGAGAGGCGACGTCTCGCTCTCTCCCTCGCCGGGGTCGGGCTCGCGGCGCTTCTCCTCGCCGCGGCCGGCCCTCCTGGCTCCTGGCTGCGCGCGCTTGCCCCGCTCGATCGGATGCGATATCCGGAGAAGACTCTCGTCGCGACCGTCTTCGCCTTGGCCGGTCTCTCCGGCGTGGGGCTCGATACGCTCCGCTTCCGCGCGGGCGGACGCATTCTGCGGGTGCTTTTCCCGCTCGTCGCGGGCGCGGCCTTGGTCATCGCGCTCGTCGTTGCCTCGCCGCCGGCGGTTCGTCTTGCGACCGCGATCGGGCTCGTGGCGGCGACCGCCCTCGCTCTCGGCGGCGGCCGATGGGAGACGGCTGGAGGGGCTCTCGGCGCGCTCGTTTCCCTCGCGCTCGTTGCCTCGTTCCTCTTTGCCGGCCGGTCCCTTTTCACTTTCGTCCCGGAGGCGGAGCTTCGCCGCCGTCCCGCGACGCTCGACGCCCTCGGAAATCTGACCGGCCGCGTTCTCACGCCGCCTGCCTCCGCGCTTTCGCGATGGGTCGTCCGCGATGCGACTTTCGACGTGGCCACGCTCTCGCGGCAACGCGAGGCGCTCGCCGGTTATACGAATCTCCTGTCCGGCGTCTCGACGGTCCGCACCGCAGCGGCGCTGTCGACCGACGCCGCCCGGGCGATCGCGGAGTCGATCGACGGGTCCGCCGACCCGGTGCGCGCCGCGGGACCGGTCAGCGCGCGGATCCTCTGGAGCCCATTCCAGCCGGCGCGCGTTCCCTCTCGAAAGGTCGGCGAGTTCTTCCGAGCGCCGCTCGCGCCGTACCGGCCGCGTCTCTCGTTCGTCCGCAGCTACCGGATCGAGACGGAGCCTGCTCGCGCCTGGAGCCGCGTCGCTTCGGGCGAGATCGACCTCGCTCGCGAAGTCGTTCTCGATCGAGAGCCCTCGCCGCCGCCGCCGACAGGGCGCCGGCCGCCGATCCTGATCGCGCGGCTCGCGGAGGACCGGCCCGAGCGGGTCATCGCCGAGATCGTGACGAACACGGCCGGATTGCTGGTCGTGACCGATCTGTTCTACCCCGGCTGGATCGCAGAAGAAGGAGGACGCCGCCTCGAGATACTGCGGGCGGACGGCTTCTTCCGCGCCGTCGCCCTGCCGGCCGGTTCGCATCGCGTGACCTTCCGCTACAAGCCGGTCTCGGTTCTGGTCGGCGCCGGAATTTCGGCAGCCGCGCTCCTGACGATTCTCTTTCTCGCGTACCAGGGCGAGCCGGTCCGGTGACGGCTTTTTCGGTCGTCGTCGTTTTTCTCCTGGGGCTGGTCTCGGGAAGCTTCCTGAACGTCGTGATTCACCGGCTCCCGCGCGGCGAGTCTGTCGCGTTCCCCGGATCACACTGTCCCGCCTGCGGCGCCCCGATCCGCCCGTACGACAACGTACCGGTTCTCTCGTGGCTCGTCCTCCGCGGTCGCTGCCGCGTCTGCCGGGCCCCGATCAGCGCCCGATATCCCTTCGTCGAGCTCGCGAACGCGGTCCTGTGGGTTGCCGTCTTTCTCCGAGTACCCGGCTGGGCCGACTTCGCCTCGGGCGCGTTTCTCTGCTCGGCGTGCCTCGCGCTCCTCGCGATCGACGCGGAGTTCCGGATCCTTCCGGACCGGATTACCTTGACGGGGATCGCCGTCGGTCTCACGCTCTCGTTCTTCTCGCGCGTTCGAACGCCGGCGTCTTCCTTCTTCGGGGCGGCCATCGGAGCCGGTGGCCTGTGGCTCGTCGCTTTCCTCTACGAGAAATGGAAGAAGGTCGAGGGAATGGGCCTCGGTGACGTCAAAATGCTCGGGATGATCGGGGCGCTCCTCGGCGCTTCGGGAGTCGTGGTCACCGTCCTCCTCGCGTCGGTCGCGGGAAGCCTCGTCGGTCTCGCCCTCGTCGCGGCCCGGCGCGGCTCGCTCCAGACGGCTCTTCCATTCGGCGTCTTTCTGGCGCTCGGTGCGGTCGCCGCCCTTTTCTGGGAGCCCGTCTTAGTCGAGTTGTATCGCGGCGGTCTCCGGTGAGCGCCCCCGTCCCCCGGACTTTTCGCCGCGAGTCGCGGCTCTTTCTCTGGGTCGCGCTGATCCTCGTTCTCTTCTTGAACCTCCTGACGCTCTTCTTTTTCCGGCGCGCGGTCGACTGGGGAAACGGATCGGTCGAGCGCCGGGCGGCCGAGATCCTGCGTCGCCTGCCGTCCGAGCGCCCGGCGGAGGCCGCGACCGGAGCGCTCGGCCGTCTGGCGCTTGAGCGAGACGTGGTTTACGTCGCGGCTTACGACCAGAAGGGACGGCGCGTCCGGACGTTCGGCGGGGAGATCGACGCGCCCGAAACCCTTCCTACTGCACCACCGGGCGCGGGGGAGATCGCGCTCGCGTGGCGCAGCAGTCCGATCCTGATCGTCGCCACGAGCGCCATCGCGGGCGGTTACGTCTCGATCGCCCTCGATCCGGGACCCGGCGCGGCGCTCCGTCCCCTCGCGCGATCGCTGACCTTCGTGGTTCCCATTGCCGGTGCCGCCCTGGTCGTCCTCGCCGGCTTCTACTTGCGCTCGCTGCTCTCGCCCTACGACCGACTTCTCGCGGCGGCGGATCGCGCGCCCCGTCCCGCTCCGGCGTTTCCGGGAGGTCCCGGCGAGCCGGCCGACGAGCGGGAGTTCCTGATCGGCCGGTTCGAGTCCACGATCGCCGCGCTCCGGGAGAAGGAGCGGGAGCTCCAGGCGCGCGCCGACGACCTCGAGACAGCCGCGCGCCTTCTCTCGCGAAATCTGCCGACGGGGGTCCTGTCGGTGGACTCGGCGGAGACGGTCGTCGAGCTGAACGAGTCGGGCCAGGAGATCCTGAAGATCTCCGGAGACCTGCACGGCCGGCGCTACGACGAAGCGTTCGAGACGATCCCGGAGTTTCGCGCGTTGCTCGCCGAGGTGCTCTCCGATCGGAAGCCCGTCGGGCGGCGGGAAATCCGATGGGTCGCCGGAGGAAAGTCGCGTTCCTTCGGAGTGACCGTGACGCCGGCCGAGGGAGCGGACGGGCGATTTCTCGGCGTGCTCGCGCTCTTCACCGATCTGACCGAGATCCGGAAGCTCGAGGCGCGGGTCGCGTTGACCCGCCACCTCTCCGATCTCGGCCAGGTCTCGGCCGGCGCGGCGCACGAGTTCCGCAACGCCGCGGCGGCGATCGACGGTTTCGCGGACCTGGCTCTCCGGTCGCCCGATCGCGCGGCGGAGCACTTGAGAGCGATCCGGCGCGAGGCTCAGGAGATGAGCCGAGTGACGAGCGATTTCCTCCTTTTCGCCCGGCCAGAAGGGTTTTCGCGCGAGAGGGTCGACCTCGAGGGCGTCGCCGCGGCCGCCGTCGCCGAGACCGAAGCGGCCTTTCCGGGGGTCTCGGTCAAGCTCAAGGGGCCTTTCTCGGCCGTCTCCGGCTCGGAAGTTCTGCTGCGCCGTGCGCTGGTCAACCTGCTGCGAAATGCGGTCGAGGCGACACCCGTGGACCGCCGCGCCGAGCCCGAAGCGATCCGTCTCGCGTCTTCGAGCCGCAACGGAGAAATTCTGCTCGCGGTGGGAGACCGGGGAGAAGGCGTGGAAGCTTCGCGGCGCGAGGAGATCTTTCTCCCGTTCTACTCCACGAAGCCGCGCGGTTCCGGTTTTGGCCTGGCGATCGTCGCGCGGATCGCCGAGCTGCACGGCGGGACGGTCGAAGTCGGGGCGCGGCGCGACGGAGGAGCACTCTTCACTCTGCGTCTCCCGGAGTCCGCGGAGATCCCGAGCCCGGCGCCGACTCCTTCGCCAGGATAGCCCGGAAGCCCTCGCGGTCGAAGGCGCGCTCGAGCGCCGCTTCGGGAGTGACGTGGCCGCGTCGGACGAGCTCGGCGAGAGACTGGTCCATCGAGACCATCCCGCGTGACCGGCCGGTCTGGATCTGGTTGTTGATCTGGGCGGTCTTCCCCTCCCGGATCGCGTTGGCGAGCGCGCTCGAGCCGAGCAGGATCTCGAAGGCCGGGATACGCCCCGTGCCGGTTTTCTTCAGGAGCTGCTGCGCGACGACGGCGCGCAACGATTCGGCGAGCACGACGCGGATCTGTTCCTGCTCGCTCGCGGGGAAGGCGTCGATGATCCGATCCACCGCCTTCGCGGCGGAGTTCGTGTGCAGGGTGGCGAAAACCAGGAGCCCGGTCTCGGCGGCCGTGAGCGCCATCCGCATCGTTTCCAAGTCCCGCATCTCGCCGACTAAGAGACAATCGGGGTCCTCGCGAATCGCGGCCTTGACCCCTTCGGCAAAGGTCGAAACGTCCGGGCCGATCTCGCGCTGGGTGAAGATCGAGCGGTCGTTCGCGTGAACGAACTCGATCGGGTCTTCGATCGTGACCACGTGGCGCGCGGATCGGCGGTTGACGCGGTCGAGGATCGCCGCGAGCGTCGTCGATTTGCCGCTCCCGGTCGGCCCCGTCACGAGAACGAGCCCCCGCCCGGCCAGTGCGAGGTCCGCCACCGGCCCGGGCAGCTGGAGCTCTTCGACGGTTGGAACGCGGGCCGGGATCAGACGGAAGACGGCCGCGGAGCCGCGCTCCTGCCGGAAGAGGTTGACCCGGAACCGCGCATCGCTCCCCATCTGATAGGCGAAGTCGACGTCTCCGGTCTCGCCGTACTGTGTCCAGATGCGGGGCGGCGCGATCGGACCGACGAGGTTGTAGAAGTCCCCTTCGTTCAGGGATCGATAGCGGATCCGTTCGAGGTCGCCGTCGATGCGCAGCACCGGAGGGGATCCCACCGAGAGGTGCAGATCCGAACCGTTCCTCTTCGGCAGGATGGACAGAAAACGGTCGATCCGGTTCGTGCCGGTCGAGATGATGTCGAGAGCTCCGACCTGGAAGACCTTCTCGGAGAGCTCCTGGGGAAGAGAGATCGGGTCGCTCACGCCGCGCTCCCTTCCTCGAGATAGGGCTCGAACGCTTCCTTGCGGAGAGCGCGGTCGTATGCCACCCGCGGATCAACGGTTCCGTCCTGGACCAGCTTCAGGAGCGACATGTCCATCAGCATCATGCCGGCGCTCGATCCAGTCTGAATCGCGGTCGGAATCTGGAACGTCTTGGCCTCGCGAATGAGACCGGCGACCGCGGCCGTGTTGCGCAGAATCTCCCAGGCGGCGACCCGTCCGGACCCGTCCCGCCGCGGAAGGAGCGTCTGGGCGATCACCGCCTTCAACGAGTCCGCGATCATCTGGCGGATCTGGCCCTGCTGGTCGGATGGAAACGCGTTTATGACGCGATCGACGGTCGAAGAAGCAGTGGTCGTGTGAAGGGTCCCCAGCACGAGGTGACCCGTCTCCGCCGCTGTGATCGCGAGCGAGATGGTCTCCAAGTCCCGCATTTCTCCGACGAGGATGACGTCCGGGTCTTCGCGCAGCGACTGCCGCAAAGCGCGCGCGAAGGAGCGCGAGTGGCTCGGTATCTCCCGCTGGTTGACCAGGGAGTCCAGGTTGCGGTGGACGTATTCGATCGGGTCCTCGATCGTCAGGATGTGGCAGCGCTCGGTGTGGTTGATCCGGTCGACCAGCGCGGCGAGAGTGGTCGTCTTGCCGCAGCCCGCGGGTCCGGTCACGAGAATCAGGCCCTGCGAATACGTCGTCAGATCCCAGAGGTTCTCGGGCAACCCGACGTCGGCGAGGTTCGGTACCTCGAACGGCACCAGCCGGAAGACGCTCGAGAGTCCCTTGCGCTGAAGAAAGACGTTCGTTCGGAAGCGGCCCAGAGCCGGATCCTTGTAGCAGAAGTCGATCTGCAAGCGCTCCTCGAACAGGGCGCGGCGCTCGGGCGTCAGAATCGGGTAGATCCACTCTTCGAGCTGCGCCGCGGCCGACTGCGGCATCGGCAGCGCGGAAAGCTGTCCGTTCAGCCGGACGTGCGGGACGGTGCCCGTCGAGAGGTGGAGGTCCGAGGCGCCGACGGCGCGCGCGTGCCGGAGAAGCTCGGAGAGCGTCGGTTCGGCTGTCGCGTCGAAGTCGTGGGGAACGAACGCCCCGCCGGTATCGGACCCGTCGTCCGAGACTTGGTCTCCCGCGAGCTTCTCGGCCAGGCGAGCCGCTTTCTCCCGCACGAGCGGGTCCGGGTCCGCCTTGACGATCTTCGCGAAAAGTCCGGGCACGGCTCGATCGGGGATCCGGACGAAGGCGTCAAGAATCTCGAGACGGAGGTCCTTCGTGCCGCGCTTGTAGGCGTCGAGTAGAGCGGGAAGCGCTTTCGGTGTGGCCCATGCACCGAGCGCCGCGGCCGCGGACAGGTTGGACTCCGGATCGCCGAGCATCTGGACGAGAGACTCGAATCCGCGCTCGTCCCGGAGCTCCCCGAGCGCGTGCGCGGCGCGGTCACGCAGCCACCAGTCGTCGCCGCCCAGGTAGCGGATGCAGTGGGGCACGACGTCGGGCGAGCGGATCGTCACCGCGACCGCGGAGGCGAGGGCGGCGATACGTTGATCGGGGTCGTTGTCCCGCTCGAGGAACGCCGGAATGTACTGGGACCCGAGCTCGCGCAGCCCTTCGAGGGCGCGGTCCCGTTTCGGCCCGTAGATGTCCTGGTAGGTGTTCAGGAAAGCCTCCGCGACCCGGTCCGGCTGCTGCGTCCGGAGAATCCGGGAGGCGAGCTGACGCACGCGCGGGTTCGAATCGGAGAGAAGCGGAATCAGATCTTCGTTCCAGCGGATATCCGCTTTGGCGAGAAGCGGCGTCAGCGCTGCGATTGCCGCGTCCTGGATCCGGGTGGAATCGAGGTGGCAGCGACGGAGGAGGGGCCCGATCGCCGACTCGTCCGGAAACTTCACGAGGAGCCGGACCGCCCGGAACCGCAACGCTTCTTCTTCGTCCTCGAGTCCCTTCACAGCGAACGGCACGACGCGCGGCGACGCGGTGGACTCGACGATCGCGAACGCCTTCGCCCGGACGGCGGGGGAAGGGGAGTTCAGAGCTTCCGAGACGAGCGAGAGGTTGCCTTCGTAAGGATTCCGGCGCATCCAGTCCAGAGCGACGTGGACGACGGTCGGATCGGTGTGTCTCAGGAGCTCTGGAAGCTTCTCTGGAAACTTCGGGCCGGCGAGCGAGGCGAGGTTTTCGATGGCGAGCCGCCGCATCGACTCGGTCCGCGAGAGAAGGTATGGAAAGAGGGACGCCGCGGCGTCGTCGTAGCCGAAGCGGCCGAGAAGAGCCTGTCCCGTCGCCCGGAGGGCGCCATCGGAGTCGACGGCGAGCCATGCGATGTCCGCCGCGTCGAGCGTCCGCAGGGCAGAGATTTCGTCGAAGAGCGCCTTGCGCTCGTCCTCGTTCCTCCATCCGCGGGCGTGCGCCTTCGCGAGCAGGGTGCGAGCCTCCGCCGTCGGCTTATGGCGCCTTTTTGCCCACATGATTGCTTCACGGGCAAGTGTAGCGCGACCCCGAATCGCGGGCGAACGCCGATCGGCTCGTCGCGACAATTCTGCTTGTGAAGATCTTCGCCCGGCGTCGCCGGTGCCCGCGGAGAAGCCCGGCGGCGACCCCGGGAATCGCGCTCGTCGAGCTCGTGATCTCGGCGCTCCTGTTCGGCTGGGTCCTCCTGGCGGTCTTTCCCCTGTTTCTGTCGAGTGTGAAGTCGAACGCGGCGGCGGGCTCCTACGACGAAGTGAACCGCCTCGCGCGGAATGGGCTCGAACAACTGCTGAATCTGACCTTCGAGGACCCGCGTCTCTCCGCGGGCAGGCATTCGACGAACGATCTGACGGCGACGCTGCCGGACCCGGAAACAGGCGCTTTTCCGTCGGCCGTCGCAAATCCGTTCCGCCGGACGTACCGGGTTCTTCAGTTCGCGATTCCCCCGGCGTCGACCGTTCCACGAGGGAGCCTCTTTGCGCCCCTCCGGGTGACTGCTGCCGGGTTGCCGTTCGACTACAAGAGGATCGACGTCACCGTGGAGATGGCTTCTCCGCGTCCCGAGCTGGGATGGATCGCCGCGCGCGTGAGCGCGCTTCGTTCCAACCCTTCGCGGGATGGACATCTCTCCCGGGAAGATCTTGATCCGTGAGCCCGGCGGAAACGCGTCGCTGCGCGGGACTGACGCTCGTCGAGACGCTGGTCGTTGCGTTTCTCTTTTCCGGGCTCATGCTCGCTTCCCTGGCGCTCTGGGATTCCGCGACGCGCGTGAACAAGAACGAGATCGAGATCGCCGACGCGCAGGGAAGTCTTCGCTTCGGGTTGCACCAGATCGCCCGGGTCGTCCGAACGGCGGGAGCGGGAGGGCTCTTCGTCACTCAAGCGGTGATGATCCGCCCGGACCCCGGGCTCCCCGGCGTCGCGGCATCTCCGGACGCCGACTACGACAACGTCGTGGGCGGCACGGTCACCGATCTGGCGGGAAAGAACGTGCCCGTGCGACCGGGCACGGACATCCTGGAAGTACGTGGAGTTCTGTTCTCGCCGCTTCTCGCGTTGGATGCCACGAGCGGCTGCGGATCCTGCGCCGGCTCGAGCGAGCTCTCGGTCAAGTCCATGACCGAGACCGGCCACGTGAACGATGATCCGCGCCGGCGCGCCCGGTTCTCCGAAATCGACTCGTACACCGCCGGCGTCTCCGGTCAGAACCCGATGTTCGTCGTGGTTGCCCAAGGCGACGACCTCCATGCCGGCTGCTCGGATGGAAGCGCCGGATTCTCGCCGATGCCGCCGCAACCCTCGTACCGCGTCGGTCTCCTGACCAATCCCACGCGGCTGGCAGGTGCGGGAACTTTCGGAACCGTCGATTTCTCCGACCCGCTCGCCCGGGAGTTTTCGACGGAAGATCCCCGAGATTCTCCGCCTCAGACCGACCCTCCCGTCGAAGCTCTTCGACGCGCGGGAATTCTCGACGACGTCCTGTATTTCATCGACAACACCGATCCTGCCCATCCGGCCCTCGCTCAGGCGCTTCGTCGCGGAAGGCGGTTCGACGTCGTGTCCGTGGCCGAGGACGTCGAGGATCTCCAGGTCGCGTACGGCGTGGATGGACTCTACGGCTCCGACGGTGTTCCCGCCGACGGCGTTCTCGGACGGCTCGTCGCGGCGACCGAGAGCGATCCCGATCTGGAAGTCTCCACGCGGGCCGATGGAGACGAATGGGCGCCGAACGTGGAGGGCGAGAGCCTCTTCGCCACGACCGACTTCCGGTCGGGCGCGCACTGTCCGGCCCTCCAGGCGGTCCGGATCGCGATGGTTGCGAAAGCCCACGACCCGGATCCCAGGTTCCGCGGCCGGGGTGCCCTCGGTCTTCGCGCCATGAACTCTCCGAGAGAGGTTCGGGACTATGGCCCGCAGGCGCCGCGATATCGGCGACGCTGCCAGACCGTGACGGTCAGCCTGAGGAACTTCGGGCGCACGGGGTAGTGGGGACGATGCGTCGCCGGTCGTCGCGGGGAGCGGTTCTACTCCTCGTTCTCCTCTGTCTGGCCGTCCTGACGGTCGTCGGGATCGCTCTGAAATTCTCGACCGGCTCCGAAAAGGCGAGCGCGGCGAACGAATGGTCCATGAGCCGGGCCTTTTACGCCGCCGATGCCGGAATCGGATGGGCGATGGCCGAGATGAACGCCGCTCCCGATGCTTTTCTCGGCCGGCCGGAGTTCCGCGAGCCGCCCGATCCGTTCGGTGCGATTTCGTTCCCGATGCCGGGGCATGTCCATGGCCCGGAAGGCCCCTTTTCGGGCGACCCGGACGAAAACGGGATTCGAATCAGCGTCGAGCGTCCGAGTCTCCTCGGACGCCGGGTCGACCCCGGGGCTCCCCAAGGGGACAGTTTTTTCTACGCTTTCGAGGTCCGCGTGAAGGCATCCGAGTCCTCCGACGCCCGTTACCTCCAGGAACTGGTGGCGGACGTCGAGGTGGGCCCGCTTCCCGCGGATTTCCTCGAGAACCGGGACGGGGGGGCTATAATTATCACTCCCACTACAGGGGCACCCGTCCGAGTCGTGAGCATGAACTGGAAGGAACGATGACGAGGTCTCTACGGACTGCGGCTCTCTTTTTCCTCCTCGCCTCGACCGCCGGGCTCGCCGAGGTGGTCGTCTTGAAGGGCGGGGTCGTCGTCCAACTCCAACGTCCGCCGGTCCGGCGCGGAAACAACGTCCTACTGACGCGGGCCGATGGAACGCTCCTGTCGGTTCCCGCCTCCGAGATCGACGTCGCGGCCACCGCCGCGGCGCGCGCCGTGCCTCCCCCGACGCCGGAACCCCCGCCGGCGCCGCCCGCGACTCTCGCCGAAGCAGCCCGCGCCTCTCACGAGGCCCCGAAGGCGCGTGTCCGCATCACCGACTCGGACGTGTCGCACGTCGAGCGAGCCGGACAGACCGGGACCGCCGTCAACGCCGAGGAGACTCCGAAGGAAAAGGACAAGGCAGCGGGGGCCGGCCGCGTAGAAGTCGCCGACTATACCCAGGAGAAATCCGGGGAGGCGCTCGTCGTCCGCGGCACGCTGCGAAATCCCGGAGGGACCACGACCATCAGCATCCGGATGACCGTGACCGCTCTCGATGCAAAAGGGCAGGCGATCGCCTCCGGCGATGCAGGCCTCTCGAGCGTCGTCATCGAGCCGTCGAAGACCGCGGCCTTCTCGATCACGCTTCCGGTGGGCACGAAGTCGGTCGCATCCCTCAAGTTCGCGCCGCGCTGGACGGCTCCGGTTCCTCCCGCGTCCGGATCGAGCTCGGAAGAGTCGGCCAAGAACGTGACTCCCGCTGCTTCGGGGGCCCCGGCCGCTGCTGCCCCGACCGCTCCTCCTCCGCCTCCCGCTCCGACCCCCTACGGCCGCGGGTCACTCTACGCACCGCCGGCTCCGAACGCGCCGTCCGAGGCCCCGAAGGACGGAAAGACCGGCTACATCCCGGGGGCGTCGAGCCCTTCCAACCAGCCGAAGCCGCCGCGCTAGACGGCGATCGATTAACCGGTAATCGATTCGATCTCGATTTCCTTTCGCTCGATCTCTGCCTCCTCGACTCCGGTCGAGGCTCCTCCGGCCTCTGCCGCTGAGTCTGCCAGGCGAACACATCGGGCGTCCCGAAGGTAACCCCAGCCAACTCAACGGAAACGGCTGATTGGCTCCGATCTTGAAGGCGACGTTGGCGGAGGAGTGAATCGCGGACCCTCTCCTTTCGCTTCGTCTCACCTTTCTAACGGACCTCGCGGCTGGCACCGGCGCGATGGGTGTCGCCCGCGCATACCCAAAAGGAGGAGTCGTCATGAAAAGAGATGCTCGACGAGTCGCCAGACTCGCACTGTTCGGCCTGATAGTGGCCGTCGGCGTTCTGCTCGTCGGTCCCGGCGTCGCGCTGGGCCAGGGCCGGCGGGTGGCTCAGAACCACTTCCGCTGCTACATCATCAGTTCGCAGACGCCGCAGCCCGCAGAGTCGATCACGCTCGAGGATCAGTTCAACGTCGGCACGCCGGTGTCGACGCTCGTCGGCGAGCCGGTGATGTTCTGCCCGCCGACGGAAAAGACGGTCGGTGAACAGACGTTCCCGATCGAGGAGGAGGAGGAGCACTACGCGCTCTACCCCGCCCCGGCCCTGGCCTCGCCCCGAAACGTGCTCGTGACCGACCAGTTCGGCACGAACGTGCTCTGGCAGATCACCACGCCGAAATATCTGATGGTCCCGACCGCGAAGACGATCGGCGGCGTGACGTTCGACAACCGCGAGAACATGAACCACTACTGGTGCTACGAGGCCAGCGGGCCGCGCGTCGACGTCAAAGCGACGCTCGATGACCAGTTCGACGGCCCGGACAAAGTCCGCATCACCAGGCCGACGCTGTTCTGCAACCCCGTGGAGAAGGTGCACAACGGGGTGACGTTCGAGATCCTGGACGAGGAGACGCACCTGGCCTGCTACGAGATCCACGGCAAGCAGAAAACACAGCAGTTCACGTTCGGCGTCGAAAACCAGTTCGAGACCGACGAGTGGCAGACCGCGGCCTGGGAGATCCTCTGCGCGCCGGCCGAAAAGGCGTTGCCCGCCCCATAGGCGACGGAGTCGATCGGACCAGACCCTCAGCCGGCCGAACAGTCCACAAGACGGGGCGGAAACGCCCCGTCTTGTTTTGCGATCAGCGGCACTTCGCGGTTCTCTCGGCCCGCCCGCCGAGCCGCAGCCATGACCTTCCACAATTCGCAGAACCCGACGGCGTCCGCGCTTCGATTGCTCGCGGTGCCTCTGACCAGTTCGACGAAGTTGATCGGTCCAGACGGACGGCCGCCGACGCCCCGTCTCGCTTTACGCTGAACGCCCGACCCGCTACGCTCTTCTCGTGCCCCGCATCCTCATCGTCGAGGACAAAGACTCTCTGCGCACGATGCTGGAGGAGATGCTGCGCGCGGAAAAGCTCGACGTTCGAGGCGTCGGCACCGGTACACAGGCGGTCGAGATCCTGCGTTCGGGTGAGGCGATCGACCTCGTGCTCACGGACTGGCGGCTGCCGGGCGCCGACGGCCTGGCGGTCCTCGACGCGGCGCGATCCCTCGATCCGACTCTTCCCGTGATCGTGATGACCGCGTTCGGTTCCATCGAAACCGCGGTCGACGCGATGAAGCGCGGCGCCGAGGATTTCATCACCAAGCCGGTCGACCCGGACCTCCTGCGGCTACTCGTCTCGCGGGCGATCGAGCGTCGCGTCCGGGAGCGCGAGTCTCTCCTCTTCGAGGACAATCGGTCGCGGACGATGCCCGCGATCATCGGCGAGTCGCCGGCGATTCGCGCGGTCCAGGAGGAGGCTCAACGGGTCGCTTCGACCGACGCCACGGTGCTCCTGGAGGGGGAGAGCGGAACGGGCAAGGAGCTCTTCGCCCGGGCCATCCACGAGCTCTCGATACGCCGTCAGCGGCCCTTCGTCGCGATCAACTGCGCCGCGATCCCCGACTCGCTGCTCGAGAGCGAGCTCTTCGGACACGAGCGCGGCTCGTTCACCGGCGCGCTCTCGCGCCGGCTCGGGAAGTTCGAGCTCGCCGACGGCGGAACGGTGTTTTTGGACGAGATCGGTGAGCTCTCACCCGCGACGCAGGGCAAGCTCCTGCGCGTCCTCCAGGAGAGATCGTTCCACCGCGTCGGCGGCACCGTCCCGATCCAGGTCGACATCCGCATCCTCGCGGCTTCGAACCGGCCGCTCGACCGGATGGTCTCGCAAGGCCTTTTCCGGGAGGATCTCTATTATCGCGTTCGCGTTTTCCCGATCCGGATCCCACCCCTGCGCGATCGTCCGGAGGACGTAGATCCCCTGGTCGACTGGTTCCTCGGGCACCTGCCGCAGGAGCTCGGCAAGAAAGGCATCCGGATCGCGCCGGCGGCACGCGAGCGCCTGCGGGCCTACGAGTGGCCGGGCAACGTACGGGAGCTGAAGAACTGCCTCGAGCGGGCGATCATCCTCGCCGACGGCGGATTGATCGAGGAGCGGTCGCTGCGTCTCGCGCCCGAAGTGCCGGAGCAGGAGGCTGAGAAGCGGGCGGAAAATCTCGAGGAAGTCCGCGAGCGCGGCGCGAGAACGGCCGAGCGACTCTGGCTCGTTCGCGCGCTCGAGCGCGCGAAGGGGGATCGGACCGCGGCCGCTTCCGAGCTGGGGCTGTCGCGGCGCCGCCTCGAGGCGAAGCTGAAGGAGCATTCGCTGGACGAGTAGCTTCCTCCGACGCGAAAAATCAGACCTCGCGAAGGGCTCGCTCCACGATCAGATCCTCCTCCGGGAGAATCGACCTCAGGTCGAGAAGGGTCCTTCCCCCTTCGACGCGGGCGACCACCGGTGGAGTCCCGGCTCGCAGCCTCTCGGCGAGCTCGTCGGCCGAGAGCCCCTCTCGCGCGACGGAGAGCGCAAGGGACGCGAAGTGCTTCTCGGGGCTCGTGCCGCCGCCGAAGACTGCGAGCGAAGAGACGATTTCGATGGAGAGTGGACGCTCGTCCCCGTCTCCCGCGGCGCCCGAACGGATGCGCGCTCCACGCGACTCGAGCGCCTCGGCCGACGCGGCCGCCGCGCGATAGAGGGGGAACTCGCGCCACCGGCCCGTCTTCCATGCCGCCAGAGTCGCGGCGATTCCGGCGAGCGCCAGCTTGTCGGGCCGAACGACCCGCGCGATGGGGTTCTCCGCGAGCCGCGCGACTAAGGCCGCGCGGCCGACGACGAACCCCGCCTGCGGTCCGCCGAAGAGCTTGTCCCCGGAGAACGTGACCAGATCGGCGCCCGCGGCGAGGCAGTCCGCCACCGTCGCCTCCCCGGAAACGCCGAACTCGTCGAGCGGGACGACACAGCCCGTTCCCTGGTCGTGGACCCAGGGGATTCCCGCCTCGCGCGCCACCGACGCAATCTCATCGGGCGCGGGCGAATGGGCGTAGCCGCGGATCTCGTAGTTCGAAGGATGGACGGTGAGCAGGACGGCCGCGTCGGACGAAAGGGCACGCCGGTAGTCCTCGCCGGTGGTCCGGTTGGTCGTACCCACCTCGTGGAGGACCGCGCCGGAAGCTTCGAGGATCTCCGGGATCTTGAAGCTACCGCCGATCGCGACGAGCTCGCCCCGGGAAACGAGGACTGCGCGTCCGCGCGCGAGCGCGGACAGAGCGAGAAAGACCGCGGAAGCGTTGTTGTTGACGGCGAGCGCCTCTTCCGCTCCGAAGAGGGCGCGGGCGGCGCCGCGAACGTGGTCCTGGCGCTTGCCTCGCCGGCCGGTCGCCGGCTCGTACTCGACGGTCGAATATCCGGCAGCGACGCGTGCGATCGCATCGCGCGTCCCCTCTGCGAGAGGCGCCCGTCCGAGGTTCGTGTGCAGCAGCACGCCGGTCGCGTTGACCGCGCGGACGAGCGTGGGCGCAAACCGGCGGGAGAGCGATTCGCGCGCCGCCCCGATGAGCGCCTCGGGCTCCGTTCCCCCGGCGGCGATCGCGCGCCGCAGCTCCTCTTTGACCGCTTCACGCCCGTACATTCCCAGCGGCTCTGCCGTTTCGGGCCGGGCGAGGAGCGAATCCATCGAGGGGGGCCGGGCAGCGCTCACGGCGCTATTATCGGAAAACGGTGTCCTGGGAGCGTGAACTCAAGGTGCTGAACGAGGCGATTCGCCGCTTGAACGGCGAATACGACGCCTTTCTCTACGGATCGGCTATCCGGCCTCCGATCGAGAGCCGCCGGCACGTCGAGGAGATGTTCCGCCTGCTGGCGGCTTCCCCGCCCGACGCGGCCGCCGAGCGGTACATGTTCTCGGCTCTCCAGGGGCGCTTCGCCAGCCTCTGCGAGCGGTGGGAGCGCCTTCAGGCCGAAAAGGAGGCCGGCCGCCGCCCCGGCGTATACGGCGGCTTCGTCGCTCCGGTCGGCGCCGCTGCTTCCCCGTCGAAGGAAACGCCCAACGGCCGGCGGTCCGGCTCCGTAAGAGACGATCGGAGCCCCAAAGAGTCGCGCGACCGCGAGCTCTTCGAGCATTACGTCGCCGCCAAGCGCGGCCGCGGCGAAGACGTCGCCGGATACCGGCTCGAAGCCTTCCTCGCGCGTCTCGACGAGGAACGGGAGAAGTTGAGACAGCGCATCGGCCCGGCGGAAGTGGAATTCGAGGTCGTCGAGCGCGACGGCCGCGTCAAGCTCGTGGCCAAATCCGGCGGCGCAAAACGGAAGGGGTAAAACGAGGAGATCGCATGAAAAGAATCCCGCTCGCGCTCGTCCTGGTCGCCGCGGCGGCCGGAGTCGGATGTTTCCTCCATTTGAAGCACGGGGAGAAGTCCACCGAGCCCTTTTACCGGAAGTACCTCGTCGCCGGCAACGAATTGGACGATCGGATCGCGGACCAGGAGCGGCGGGTCGAATCGCAGCCCGATTCGGCCGACCTGCGCAACGACTTCGGCAATCTCCTTGCGGAAAGGCGCTTCAACGAAGACGCGCAGCTTCAGTACGAGAAGGCGCTCGAACTCGATTCGACCCACTTCCTGGCCGCCTATAACCTCGGTTTGCTCTGGGAAACGGAGGGCCGGCCGTTGAAGGCGATCGGGGCCTACCGCAAGGCGACGGCCAGAAAGCCGGGATTTCCCCTCTCGCACTTCCGGCTCGGCCGCCTGTACGAGCAGCACGGATGGGACCAACTCGCGATCAAGGAATACGCGAAAGCGCTGCGACTCGATCCCCAGATGCGCGATCCACGCACGAATTCGCTCATCGTCGACACGCGGCTCCTCGACCGGGTCTCGCTCGAAAACTATTCCCAGGACATCGCCGTAGCGTCGATGAACTCCGACCGGGCCTTCGCCGACCAAGGGCGATTCCGCCGCGTGCCGGTCGATCGCCCGCTGTCGACCAAGGAAATCGGCGATCTCCCCGAGCCCGAGCCCGTGGACGCGACCGTTACCCCGGCGAAACCCGCGGCTCCGAAGCGCTTGCCGCTCCAGCCCGGTCAGACGCGACCGCAGTCGGGACTCCCGCCTGGAACGCCGCCGCTCGTTCCGGCCGGCGCGCCGCCGCCTCCGACCCCGCCGCCCACGCCGCGTCCGTAGAGGGATCCCGACTACTCGAAGTTCACTTTCTCGACGAGGATCGTCGGTGCTCCGACCGGATACGGCATGGGGAAGAACTGCCTGTCGGTCGCCACTTCGGCGATGCGCCCCAAAAGGTCCGAAATCCGGCCGGACACGCGAGCCCCCGCGACCGGCTCCGACGCGCGACCGCCGACGATCGCGACCCCGGTGAACTCGATCTCGTAGTGGTCCCCTTCCACGTCGACGGAGACCGGGGCCGTCAAGGCGCGCGCAAAGATCCCGCGCGCGACGCCGCCGAGCAGGTCCCGCGGTGAGACCCCGCGCGCCGTCTCGAAGAAGAGTCGCCTGCCTCCGGGGCGCGGCGGGTTGCGGTAGGAAGGGCGCACGCCGTGGCCGGTCGAAAAAACGCCCGCCCGCGCTGCCGACCGGAGATCGTGGAGACGGGACACGAGCGCGCCGTCCTCGATGAGAAGGATCCGCCGGGTCGGGGTGCCTTCGCCGTCGCTGGGCGCGTCCGCCGATGCGTCATCGGCAACCGTCACCTTCCGCGAGGCGATCTCGGCGCGTTTGACCCAGCGCGGAAAGGCATCCGCGGAGAAGAGCGGGGCGAGCGCGGCGAGGAGCGCGGCCGCGACTGCCGGATCGAGGAGCCACGCCCCCCGCGAGAAGGTGGGGCCGTGGGGCGCGAGCGGAAGCGTCGCTCCATCGGCGAGACGGCCGGCGAGGCTTTGCAGATCGGGATCTCCGTCCCAGCGGAAGACCGACCGCCTCTCGCACGCGCGCGGCCCGCGCCGGCCGAGTGCTCGCGCAACGCCGTCGAGCTGCGACGACTCCACGCGGACGCGGCCTCCCGCGGAGTTCCGGATCTCCTCGACGGCCCGGCCGCGCCGCAACGTCAACGAGGCGAGCACCGCTTCGCCGCGGGATTTTTCCGAGACCTGTTGCGCGAGCGGGGAGAAGAGGTCCGGAGGCGCGGCGACGGCCCCCGCCGGGTCCGCCGGCTGCAGCGCCTCCCGGCTCGGAAGCGGCGGGGCCGCTTCGTCGCGCGCCGGCAGCTTCGCAGCGAGCGGGATGGCCGCGGCCAGCCTCCGGCGGTCCGAGCCGGTTGCGAACCGAAGACCTCCTTCCCACCAGCGGACGGCCCAGCCCTCCTCGCGCCGCCACGCCTCGCCGCGATTCGTCGCCGAGATCTCGAGCTCACGGCTCTCGGCGATCTTGCGATACAGCTCCCACGATCCGGGAAAACGCCGCTCGAGCTCTCTCTCGAGGTCTTCGTCGATCATCGGTCCCTGATCGACAGCCGCCGGACGATGATCTCGGGCGCCTCTCCCTGCACGGGGACGACCTGCCCCCCGCGCGAGCACCACCCGAGAGACCGGCAGGCGCGCACCTCGCGTCCGATCACCGGCTCGACGGCCGAGAGCGTCGGCAGGATCTCTCCGGCGAGGAGCCCCGGTCCGATCTCGTCCGCGAACCGGCCGCGGCGCACGCGTCGCGCGCGCGGAAACGTCAGCCGGAAATGGCCGCTCGAGAGCTCGACCGTTCCCGACCCGATCTCGTCGATCCACAGCCCGTTTCCGAGCCGCCGGATCATCTCCTCCGACGTCGCCGCGCCGCCGGAGACGACCGTGTTCGAGCCTCGCGGAAGCGGAACGTCCGCGGGCCCCGCCCGGCGGCCGTGTCCGCTCGAGCCGCGCGCCTCGGCGTGCGCGCGGTCGGTCAGTCTCCCGGCCAGGCGACCTGCGTCGAGAAACTTGATCGGCCGGGGACGCGTTCCTTCGTCGTCTCGCTCGTAGCCGCCGAAGAGATCGAGCCGCGTCGGATCGTCCCGGACCTCCAGGTCGGAGACCGAGATCCGGGCCGCGGCGAGTCTCGACAGCGGCGTTTCCACCGTGTCGGCCTCGAGTGCGTGCGAGAGGATCTCGTGGAACAGAACGGCGGCGGTCGCGCCGGAGAAGAGGACGTCCGCGATGCCGTCCCCGAGAGGGACCGGTCGCTCGCGCGCCGCGGCAGCGGACGTGAGCGCCTGTCGGAGCTCGTCCGCGGTTGCATCTGCTTCCGGAGCGTGAAAGGAAAACGAGCGGTTTTCATCGCCGCGGCGCGAGGCGGCGGTGAATGTCCCCTCGAGAGAGAAGAGCCGCCGCGCGGAGGACGAGGCGGCGGATCCGAAGGGAACGACGAGCCGCGAGATCTCCTCGTGAGACCAGCGAAATCGGTGGCGGGGAGCGTGCCGTGCGAGGATGGGTTCGAGGCGTCGGACCCACCGTTCGGTGGAGGAGTCGGCTTCGAGTTCGGAGCGAGCGGGCGCGGGCCGGCTGGGAAGAGCCGACCTTCCGGCGGAAGCCTGGAGCGCGCGGACAGCTTCGCGGACGGCTGCCTCGCCCGATCCCGAGACAAAGGCGAGTCGTTCGCGCCCGCCCCGCCGCTGCCGCGCCGAGACCCCCGCTTCGACCGACACCTGCGCTTCGCCGGGCTCCGCATCCCGCCACTCGACGATCGTCTTCCGGCGCGTCTCGGCGAACACCTCGGCGATGTCGCCGCGGCCGGCCACGAGCGGCTCGAGCCAGCGAGCCACCAGAACGTCGTCGATTTCCATTCCGTGGCGATTATGTGTGATCGTTTTTCCCGCTGTAACATCGCGACGACAGGAGACCGGATGGGCCTCGCGGAGCGAAAAAAGGACTTCGTGGCGGTGCGGACGGCGCGCGGCCTCGTTTCGCGGAAGCTCTTCGAAGAGAAAGCTCCTGGCGCGCTTCGCGAGGCGGTGGTCGCGGCGCTCGCGGGCGAGGCCGAAAAGGAGCGGACCCTCGACGAAGAAGCGCGCCGGATGATGGAAGGCGCAAGGAACGAGATCGCCTCGGGAAGAGTCGATGGACAGGAGCTGTTCCGGCGGATCCGACGCAAGCTCGCCGAACAGCGCGGGATCGTCCTGTAGATCATTTCTTGTGACGATCGAGAAGCGCCTGGCCGATCTCGAAGCACTCCGCGAGAGGAGCCTTCAAGGGGGCGGTCCGGAACGGATCGCACGGCAGCACGCGGAAGGAAAGCTGACCGCTCACGAGCGAATCGAGCTACTTCTCGATCCCGGCTCGTTCCTCGAGCTCGGCCGGTTGGTCGAACATCGGTCTCAGGACTTCGGAATGGAGCGTACGCGGATCCCCGGGGACGGAATCGTCTCCGGGGCGGGGACGGTCGATGGCCGGCCGGTGTACGTCTTCGCGCAGGACTTCACGGTCTTCGGCGGTTCGCTCTCGGAAACGAACGCCGAAAAGATCTGCAAGATCATGGATCTCGCCGTCGTCAACGGAGCGCCGATCATTGGGCTGAACGATTCGGGCGGGGCGCGCATTCAGGAAGGAGTGGTCTCTCTCGCCGGCTACTCGCGGGTCTTCCTGCGCAACACGCGGGCCTCCGGGGTCGTCCCGCAGATCTCCGCGATCCTCGGTCCCTGCGCCGGCGGCGCGGTGTACTCGCCGGCGATCACCGACTTCGTCTTCATGACCGAGAAGACCTCTTATCTTTTCGTCACCGGCCCGGACGTCATCCGGACCGTCACGCACGAAGAAGTGACGAAGGAGCAGCTCGGCGGCGCGCGCACGCACTCCGCGGTCTCCGGAGTCGCGCATTTCGTCCGGAACGACGATGCTGGCGTGCTCCTGGCGATTCGCGAGCTCCTTTCCTACGTCCCTTCCAACAACCTCGACGATCCGCCGCGGCGCGAAAGCCGCGAACCCGCGGGAAGGGGAGACCTGGACCGCTTCATCCCGGAGGAGCCCGACAAGCCGTACGACATGGCGGAGCTGATCCGGGCGGTCGCCGACGCGGGCGAGTTTCTCGAGGTCCACGCCTCGTTTGCCCGAAATCTTCTCGTTGGCTTCATCCGGCTCGCGGGACGCTCCGTCGGCGTCGTGGCGAGTCAACCGATGCACCTCGCCGGCGTGATCGACATCGACGCCTCGATCAAGGGCGCCCGCTTCGTTCGGTTCTGCGACGCGTTCAACGTCCCGCTTCTCGTGTTCGAGGACGTGCCGGGCTTCCTGCCCGGCACGCAGCAGGAGTACGGCGGGATCATCCGGCACGGCGCGAAGCTGCTCTACGCGTTCGCCGAAGCGACGGTTCCCAAGGTCTCCGTGATCACTCGGAAGGCATACGGCGGCGCCTACTGTGTGATGGCCTCCAAGGACCTCGCCACGGACTTCAACTTCGCCTATCCGACGGCGGAGGTCGCGGTGATGGGGCCGCAGGGCGCGGTCAACATCCTGTACCGCCGCGAGCTCGAGGAAGCCGGACCGGACGCGCGTGCGGAGAAGGTCTCGGAGTACGTCGAGAACTTCGCGAACCCGTACGTCGCGGCGCGCCACGGCTTCATCGACGAGATCATCGAGCCGTCGGAGACGCGGGAGAAGCTCGTGACGGCGTTTGCGTTGCTGGAGGGGAAGCGTACGAGCCTGCCGGCCAAGAAGCACGGCAATATTCCGCTATGAGTTCCCCCGGTCATCCCGAGCCGTCCTTATCCCCGGCCCCTCGTCATCCCGAGCCGCCAGCCGGCGGCGAGGGATCTACTCTAGTCGTGACAATCTGCTTTCGAGATGTCCCGCAGCTTCTTCGTCTACATCATGACGAATCGAACGCGAACCCTCTACGTGGGGGTGACCAATAACCTGGAGCGGCGGCTCTACGAACACAAACAGAAACTCGTTCCGGGTTTCACGGCCAAGTACCGGATCGACAAACTCGTTTTCTTCGAGACGACTCCGAGCGTGCTTTCTGCTATCGAGCGGGAAAAGCAGATCAAGAGTTGGAGAAGGAGCAAGAAAGTCGCTCTGATCGAAAGGGGTAATCCGCTTTGGAAGGACCTCAGTAGCGGGTGGGAAACCGAGATTCCTCGGCCTCCGGCCTCGGAATGACAAGAGGAACATGAAGCTTCTCGTCGCCAATCGCGGCGAGATCGCCCTGCGCATCTTCCGCGCATGTCGCGATCTCGGGATCGAGACCGTGGCGGTCTACTCCGACGCGGACCGCACAGCGCCGCACGTGACGTCGGCGGACTACGCCGTTCGCGTCGGTCCTTCGCCTTCGGCCGAGAGCTATCTCGCGGTTCCCCGCATCGTCGACGCCGCGAAAAAGACCGGCGCGTCGCTCGTGCATCCTGGCTACGGTTTTCTGGCGGAGAGCGCCGACTTCGCGCGTGCCTGCGCCTCTGCGGGGCTCACTTTCGTTGGACCTTCTCCCGGCGCGATCGAAGCGATGGGAGCAAAGACCCGGAGCCGCCAGCTCATGGAAAGAGCGGGAGTCCCGGTCGTGCTCGGGACGACGGAGCCCGCACGCGACGCCACGGAGCTCGAGGACTTCGCGAGCCGCTCGGGGTATCCGATCCTCCTGAAAGCTTCCGCCGGCGGCGGCGGAAAGGGCATGCGGCGCGTCGAGAACGCTCCGGATCTCGCAGCGGCGTTCTCGCGCGCGGCGGCGGAAGCGCAGGCGTCGTTCGGCGACGGGTCGATCTACGCCGAGAAGCTTCTCGAGCGCCCCCGCCACATCGAAGTCCAGCTCGTCGCAGACCGTCACGGCAATCGCGTTGCCGTCGGGGAGCGCGAGTGCAGCATCCAGCGGCGTCACCAGAAGGTCGTCGAGGAATGCCCTTCCCCGGCGGTCGGCCCGGAGCTTCGCGCCCGGCTGTTTTCCGCCGCGATCGCCGCGGCGGACGCGGTCAACTACGACTCCTGTGGGACGGTCGAATTCCTCGTCGTGCCCGACGGGTCCTTTTACTTTCTGGAGATGAACACGAGACTCCAGGTCGAGCATCCGGTCACCGAGGAGGTCTGGGGAGTCGACCTCGTGACCGAGATGATCCGCATCGCTCTCGGCGAGCCTCTTTCGATTCGTCCGGCCGACCTGACTCCCCGCGGCCACGCGATCGAGTGCCGCATCTATGCCGAGGATCCGAGGCGCGGCTTCTCTCCGTCGCCCGGAGTCGTGACCCGCCTGCGCCTTCCGGAAGGTCCGGCAGTCCGCAACGACGTGGGAATCGAGACGGGTTCAACAGTTCCGATCGACTACGATCCGATGCTGGGGAAGCTCGTCGTCCGCGGCCGGAATCGCGACGAGGCGATCGGTCGGCTCACCCGGGTGCTGGAAGAGTACGAGATTGCGGGGGTCGAGACGACGCTTCCTCTCTTCCGTGAGCTCGTCGGCGACGCGGACTTCCGGGCCGGACGTTTCCACACCCAGTGGCTCGACGAGTGGCTTGCGTCTCCGCGACTCGGAGCCCGCGAAGCAACGGCGGAAGAGGCATTGCTCGCGGCGGTCTGCCTCACTCTCGACGGCGCCCGAACACTCGAGCCGCCTCGTCATCGGACGCGCTGGAGGGAGGCGGCACGCGTCGAGGCGCTTCGCACGGCTGCGACCCGGGGGGCGCCGGACCAGTGAACCTGCGACGCCGGTTTCTGTGGCGGCGGGAGGGGAGCGTTCCAATCGA
>DASWDK010000236.1:0-4269 GCA_036395335.1 Thermoanaerobaculia bacterium | reverse complement strand
CGTCGGCGCTGCACAGGAGTCTCCGCCCCGCGAGGTCCGGCGTCGGATCTTCGAGAAGCTCCTCGCCGCGGAGACCTTCGAGCGATTCCTCGGCACGAAGTACCTCGGACAGCGCCGCTACTCGATCGAGGGATGCGAGGTAGTCATCGCGCTCCTCGACCAGCTCCTCGAAGGCACCGGCGAGCGCGGAGTCGAAGAAGTCACGATCGGGCTCACGCACCGAGGGCGCCTGAACATCCTCGCCAACGTGGTGGGCAACGCGACCGAGCGGATCTTCGCCGGCTTCGAGGGGACAGTGCACCCCGACTTTCCGGCCGACGAAGGTGACGTCAAGTACCACCAGGGCGCGGAGGGAACTCACGCGACCGCGGGCGGACGGAAGGTCGAGATCACGGTGCCATCGAACCCCTCGCATTTGGAAGCGGTCGACCCGGTCGTCGAGGGCATGGTCCGCGCCAAGCAGGACCGTCGCGGTCGCGGGCCGGAGGCGTGGGAGCGCGTGCTCGCCGTCATCCTCCACGGCGACGCGGCGTTCGCGGGGCAGGGGATGGTCGCGGAAGTCTTCAACCTCGCGCAACTCCGGGGCTTCCGGACCGGCGGGACCATCCACTTGATCGTCAACAACCAGATCGGCTTCACGACGCCTCCCGGCTCGGGGAGATCGTCGCTCTATTCGACGGATGCCGCGAAGATCAACCAGGTTCCGATATTCCACGTCAATGCCGACGACCCGGAGGCGGCCCACCGCGTGCTGCAGATCGCGCTCGACTACCGTCAGGAGTTCCACAAGGACGTCGTGATCGACATGATCGGCTTCCGCCGGCACGGCCACAATGAAGGCGACGAGCCGACGTACACGCAGCCGCTCATGTACAAGCGGATCCAGGAGCACCCGGGCGTCAAGGCGCTCTACGCCCGGAAGCTCGTGAAGGAAGGCGTGCTCACCGAGGCCGAAGTCGGGCAGCTCGAGGAGCGGCAGAAGGCGGCGTACGAAGCCGCGCTCGCCGCCGCGAAAGAGATCGCGAAGCGGCAGCCTCCCGAGCCGCCGCCCGCTCTGCGTCCCGTCTCCCGTCTCCCGTCTTCCGACGTGTCGACCGGCGTCTCCCGCGAGACCCTCTCGCGCATCGGCCGCGCGCTGACGACCGTGCCCGCCGGCTTTCACATCAACCCGAAGATGGTCTCGCAGCTCGCGCGACGCGCCAAGATGTCGGAAGGCGCACAGCCGCTCGACTGGTCGACGGCCGAGGCGCTCGCCTTCGGGTCGTTGCTACTCGAAGGCACGCCGATTCGCCTGACCGGACAGGACACCAGCCGCGGCACGTTTTCCCAGCGGCACATCGTCTTTCACGACACGTCGACCGGCGACACCTGGACTCCGCTCTCCGACCTCGACCCCGCTCAGGCGGCGCTCGCGGTCTACGACAGCCCGCTGTCCGAGGTCAGCATCCTCGGGTTCGAGTACGGGTACAGCGTCGAAGCGCCCGGCGCGCTCGTCCTCTGGGAAGCCCAGTACGGCGATTTCGCGAACGGCGCACAAGTCGTCGTCGATCAGTTCGTCTCTTCCGCCGAAGACAAGTGGCGGGAGGTGTCTCGGCTCGGGCTCCTACTGCCGCACGGTTACGAGGGACAGGGTCCGGAGCACTCGAGCGCCCGGATCGAGCGCTATCTGCAGCTCTGCGCCGACGACAACATGCAGGTGGCGAACGTCACGACTCCCGCGCAGTACTTCCACCTGCTGCGCCGCCAGATGCGGCAGCCGCGCGGCAAGCCGCTCGTCCTCTTCACGCCGAAGAGCCTGCTGAGATTCCCCGCTTCGTTCTCGCCGCTCGACGACCTGGCGAGCGGAACTTTCCACACCGTGCTCGACGACGCCGAGGTCCCCGACCGTGCGGCGGTCTCACGCGTTCTCCTTTGCAGCGGGAAGGTCTTCTACGACCTCGCGGCCGCGCGGGGAGAGAGGAAGGATCTCGCGACCGCCATCGTTCGGGTCGAGCAGCTCTACCCGTTCCCGAACGAGACTCTCCGGCAGACGGTGTCCGGATATCGGTCGGCGCCTGAAGTGATCTGGGTCCAGGAGGAGTCGAAGAACATGGGCGCATGGACATTCGTCCAGCCCCAGCTCGTGGAATTGCTGCCCGCGGGCAGGACGCTGCGCTATGCCGGCCGCGCGCCGTCGGCGTCGCCGGCCACCGGCAACGCTTCCGTGCACAAGCGGGAGCTCGCCCGACTGTTGGAAGAAGCGCTCACACTTCGCGCGCGGTAGCCGTTCTGTTCGAGAACCGCTCGCAGCCGCTCGCGTCTCCGCGGGTCTTTCTCGTCCGGCTTGGCCGGAGCGTTCTCTTGGGAGCGGTCGTGGTCTTTCTCGCGCTCGGCATCGGAATGCTCGGCTACCATGGGTTCGAAGGGATGTCCTGGATCGACTCGTTCGCGAACGCGGCGATGATCCTGTCCGGGATGGGGCCGCTGACGCCGCTCGGGACGACCTCCGGGAAGGTCTTCGCGGGCTTCTACGCTCTGTTCAGCGGGCTCGTCTTCATCGCCGTCGCCGGGATCCTCCTGGCGCCCGGAACGCATCGACTGCTGCACCGGTTCCACCTGGAAAAAGACTCGCCGGAATCCTAGGCGGGCGTCACCTCTGCTTCTTCCGCATCTTCTCGAGCGCTTCCTTGAAGACGTCCCTCGGGATCTTGCGGTAGTCGGAGAACTCCCCGGCACCGGCCAGCCACTCGCCCCCGTCCATCGTGATGCAGTCTCCGGTCTGGTAGGGACAGAGATCGCTCACGAGGAACGTCACGACGTTCGCGAGCTCCTCCGGAGTCCCGAGCCGTCCCAGGGGGATGCGGTCGATCGTGTTCTTCTCCGCCTCGGGGAACGCCATCAGCCGCGACCACGCCCCTTCCGTCGGGATGGGGCCGGGCGCGACCGCGTTCAGCCGAATACCCGCGTGTCCCCACTCGACGGCGAGCGAGCGCGTCATGGCGAGCACTCCCGCTTTCGCGCACGCGGAAGGGAGCGCGAACCCGGTGCCGGTCCACGCGTAGGTCGTGACGACCGAGACGATCGATCCCTTCGCCTTGCGCCCGAGCAGATGCCGTCCTACCGCGAGCGTGCAGTAGACCGAGCCGTGGAGCACCGTCCGGACGACGGCGTCGAATCCGTTGGGGGTCAGATCCTCGGACGTGACGAGGAAGTTGCCCGCCGCGTTGTTGACGAGCGAATCGACCTTGCCGAAACGGGAGATCGCGTGGGCGACGAGCTTCTCGACCTCATCGGGCTCGCGCACGTCCGCGGGAAGAAAGTCCACCTCGCCCCCTTCGCGGGCGACGTCTGCGATCTCCTGCGCGCCTTTCTCGAGCCGATCGAGCGTGCGGCCCGCGATCGTGACCTTCGCGCCGTGGGCGGCGAACTTCTTCGCCATGGCGAGCCCGAGCCCGGAGCCGCCGCCGGTGACGAGGACGGATTTCTCCGCGAGGACTTTCGGGTCGAACATGGCGGATCCCTCCGGGGTTACGATGACCGCAAGGGAGAAGATATGGCAGAACCTGATCTCGATCGGCGCTCCATCCTGCGATGGAGTCTGGGGCTTCCCGCGGCGATCGTGCTTGGTGCTCGGCGCGCCTTCGCCTCCGAGTGCGCGGCAACGCAACAGGACTTCCAGGGCCCGATGTACTTGCCCGGTGCGCCGCGCCGCTCCGTGCTCGCCCCGCCGAACGAACCGGGCGAGCGGGTTCGCATCCGCGGAACCATCTTCGGTCCCGATTGCAAGACTCCTCTGTCGAAAGCGCTCGTCGACGTCTGGCATGCCGACGCGAAGGGCGAGTACCACGGAGCGAACGAGTCGTACCGGCTGCGGGGTCAAATGCTGACGAACGATCGGGGCGAGTACGAATTCGACAGCGTCAAGCCGGGTAACTACGGCGACTCGAGGGGGATGCGGCCCGCCCACTTCCACCTGACGATTTCGAGCCCCGGGCACGAGTCGATGACGACGCAGCTCTACTTCAAGGGCGATCCGTATCTCAGCCACGACATGTGCGGCCCCGCGTGCCACTCCGACGACCCGCATCGGATCATCGAGCTCGCGAGGCAGGCCAAAGGTCTTCTCGGAACCTTCGATCTTGTTCTGAAGGCGGCGCGGGCATAGATCGGGTCAGTTCGGCTTCGTCTCCGTGATGCGGACCTCCGGCACGGCCGCCTTGCGGACGAGAAATGTCTCGTGGACGGCGGGCGCCTCGCCCAGTCGGATGCGCACCGCGTAGGCGCCTTCGA
>DASWDK010000235.1:0-1879 GCA_036395335.1 Thermoanaerobaculia bacterium | reverse complement strand
GGGGAAATGCTGAAGTTCAACCTGGTGCGGAGTCGAACGAATTGACGTCGCTTCGCGCGCGCACGCGCGCGGGTGAGACTCTTCTCGGGTGTTTCCTGACCTGGCCGACGACCGGCGTCGTCGAGCTCGCCGCGATCTCCGGGTTCGACTTCGTCGTGCTCGACGGCGAGCACGGATTCTTTTCGATCGAATCGCTCGCCTCGGCCGTTCTCGCCGCCGACGGGGCGGGGATCCCCGCGGTCGTTCGGGCGCCCTCCGCGGTCTCCGAGCAGGTGGGCCGGTACCTCGACGCGGGCGCGGCCGGTACTTTGCTGCCCCGCGTCGAGAGCGTCGCGATGGCGCGCGCCGCGATCGAGTCGCTGAAGTTCGCGCCGGAGGGGAGACGAGGCCTGGGCGGAGTACGGGCGAACCGGTATGCCACGATGCCGCTCGCGGAATTCGCGCGGCGGGCGAACGAGGACACTCTCGTCGCCGTGCAGATCGAGCGCGAAGGCGCGCTGGCCGACCTCGCGGCGATCGCCGACCTTCCCGCGGTCGACGTCCTCTTCGTCGGGCCGAACGACCTCTCGCAGGCGCTCGGCGCGCCCGGCGACACGTCGTCCGAACGGTTCCGCTCAGCCGTCGCGCGCGTCGCCTCCGAAGCCGCGCGGGCCGGCAAGTGCGCCGGAATCATGGTCGGCCGTCGCGAAGACATCCCGCGGCTCCTCGAGCTCGGCTACCGCTTCTTCACGACGAGCGACCGCGCCCTGGTGCTCGAGTCGGCCCGAAACTGGCGGAATGCGGTGGGCTACTAGGCACCGCTGCGTCTGTCTCGCCCGCGCGGATCGAACCCGTATATGACAGGCGTCATGGCGCGGGGACCCGGCGGGATGGATCGTCTCGCCATGAGCGAGACCTCGATTGACCCGGAGATCCCGATCCGCGAACTCCTCGCGAGAATGCCACATCTCTCCTCGGCGCTCGCGGCCCGAGGACTGGACACCTGTTGTGGAGGCGCGCATTCGCTCGTCCGCGCCTGCGCCGCCAAAGGCATTCCGCTCGCGGAGGTCATCGAGGATCTCGACTCCGCCCACCAAGCGGCCGAGGCATACAGCATCGTCCCGCCGACGATGCCAATCCGGGAGATCCGGCGGCGCTTTCCCGCGACGCGACCGGTCTTCGAGCACTATGGCCTCGGCGACTGTGGCGGCCCGGAAGGACCGGACGAGCCAGTGGCCTGGTTTGCCACCGTTCACCGGCTGCCGCTCGAGGAATTCCTTCGCGACCTCCGTGAGGCTGCGGTCCGCGACGCAGCCGCCGCTCCGTCGCCTGACCCGGCGGCCTCCGCACGTCCCTTCTCTCCCCACTTCATCCTGGGGTCGCTCTTCCTGACGCTCACCCTCGGCGCGACGACCGGGATGATCAACCTGCTGCGCATCGCCGGCGGCGGAGAGGTTCCGATCTCCCACCGGCAGATCCACGGGCACACGCAGGTGCTCGGGTTCGCCGTGCTCTTCCTGATGGGGATCGCGTATCACGCGCTGCCGCGCATCCTCGGGATCGGCAGCCGCACGCCCGCCTCGTCTCGGACCGCTTTCTGGCTGATGTTCGGGGGCGTAATCCTCCGAAACGTCGGCCAGCCGCTCGGGTTCTACTCCGCCGGTCGCGCCCTTTCGCTCTTGTCGGCCGGAATGGAGGTCGCCGCCGGGCTTCTCTTCGCGTCCTTCGTGTTCGCATTGCTACGCGAGATGCGCGAAGGGAAATACGACCGGAAGGATCCGATCATTCGCTTCGTGCGCCTCGGGACGGTTTTCTTCCTCGGCGCCCTCGGTCTGATCGCCGCGCAGGGGCTTTGGCTCGCGGGGCAACCCGAGACGGCCCTTCCTCCGGCGTTGACGGA
>DASWDK010000234.1:0-3659 GCA_036395335.1 Thermoanaerobaculia bacterium | reverse complement strand
GGGAAGCACGGAGCGCGACCTCTTCGAAGTAGTCGGCGAGTTCCCTCGCGGAAACGAGCGTCTCCGCGTCGCCGGGCGAGATCCCGTACTGTGAGATGAACCGCGCCCGGCGCGCCCGCGGCAGCTCCGGGAGAGCGCGTGCCGTCTCCTCGATCCAGGCCTCGTCCACGACCACCGCGCCCAAGTCGGGCTCCGGAAAATAGCGATAGTCGTGCGCCTCCTCCTTGCTCCTCATCAAGACCGTGCGCCCCCCCGCGACGTCCCAAAGCCGAGTCTCCTGAGCGACGCGGTCCCCCCGAGCGAGGAGGACGGCCTGGCGATCGGCTTCGTACTCGAGGGCTTTTGCGACGAACCGGATGGAGTTCAGGTTCTTGATCTCGGCGCGGGTCCCGTAAGGCGCGTCCTCGGTCGACCGGACCGACACGTTCGCGTCGCAGCGAAGGTTTCCCTTCTCCATGTCGGCGTCGGAAACCTCCGTATACCGGAGGAGACGGCGGAGCTCCGTCAGGTAGGCCGCCGCTTCCTCGGGCGCGCGCAGGTCGGGCTCGCTCACGATCTCGACCAGCGGGACGCCCGCGCGGTTCCAGTCCACCAGGGAAAGCGACGGCGGTACGTCGCCGAACGGGTTCTCGTGGAGGAGTTTGCCCGCGTCTTCCTCGAGGTGGATGCGGACCAGCCGGATCCTCTTCGGGCCGGACAGCGTGTCGATGTCGATCCCCCCGCCGGTGGCAAACGGCCGGTCGTATTGCGAGATTTGATAGCCCTTCGGCAGGTCCGGATAGAAGTAGTTCTTTCGAGCGAAACGCGAATCCGCGTGGACGGTTGCGCCGACGGCGAGCGCCAGGCGCATCGCGAGAGCCACGGCCTCGCGGTTCAGGACCGGAAGAGTTCCGGGGAAGCCGAGGCACACGGGACAGGTGGCCGAGTTCGGGGGCGCCCCGACGGTCACCGGGCAGCCGCAGAAGATCTTCGATCTCGTCAGCAGCTGGGCGTGGACCTCCAGTCCGATGACCGGAAAAACACGCGTTTTCTCAACTGTTTCGGAAGAGGACACCGCGAAAAAATCTTAGCATGCGGGGTGTGGGCGACCGCTCGAGAGACGAACCTTTCTTTCGGCCTCTGGATGCAATCGACAGCTTCATCGTGGCAGTTTCCGCGAGAGGGATTGCGCCAACCGGGACGGCCTCGCCGACCGGGTTCCTCGCCCGGCGTTTCGCGGAGTCGCTCGGGTTGGGAGAGCTCCCGATCGTTCGGGCCACCCAGGTGCACGGCGCGCGCGTCGTCGCCATGGAGGAAACGCCCGCGCCCGGCGTGGTCGTCGACGCGGGTCCGTGCGATGCCCTCGTCACGCGGCTCCCCGGCGTCGGTCTCGCGATCCAGACCGCCGACTGCGTTCCGGTGCTGCTCACGGCGCCCGGGGCGGCCGGCGCGGCGCACGCGGGCTGGCGCGGCTCGGTGGGCAACGTCGCCGGCGCCGTGGCGCGGGCACTCCTCGCGCTCTCGCCGGACCGGGCGGCGGCGCGAGCCTGGCTCGGGCCCTCGATCGGCTCGTGCTGCTACGAAGTGGGCGAGGAGGTCGCCGGCCGGTTCCCCTCCCGCTTCGCGCGAGCCTCGGGGGAAGGGAAGTCCTTCCTCGACCTCGCCGGCGTCGTCCGCTGGCAACTCGAAGAAGCAGGGATTCCGCCGGAGAACGTGTCGGCCCACGCCTCCTGCACGCACTGCGGGGGCGATCGCTTCGCGTCGTATCGGCGCGATCGGGAACGGGCCGGCCGGATGATCGCGCTCGTCACGCGGATAGAGCTCGACTGAGAGCGGAGAGCTACGCCGGAGTCAGGTCCGCGTAGCGCGCGACAAACTTCTTCTTGCCGGCCCGGTCGAAGTAGACCGTCAACCGCGTCTCGTCGCCCGATCCTTCCTGCGAGAGGATGACGCCGTAGCCGTAGCGTGGGTGACGGACGCGCCGCCCGCGCTTCAACTCGCCGACGCCCGGAAGGTCCACCTCCTGGGATTCGTCCTCGACGGCGAACGGAGCGAAGACGGTGGGGCGGGACGGACCGAAGGTCCGCTCCTCGACGGCATCGCGCGGGATCTCGGCAACAAACCGCGACTCCATCCGCGGCTGGACCCTGCCGAAGACCAGGCGGCGGCGCGCGAGCGTCAGGGTGAGCTCGTCCTTCGCGCGGGTCATGCCGACGTAAAGCAGGCGCCGCTCCTCCTCGACCTCGTCTTCCTCTTCTCCCGACTGCCCGTGCGGCAGATACCCTTCCTCGAGGCCGACCACGAAAACGGCGGGGAACTCGAGACCTTTGGCCGCGTGCAGGGTCGAGAGCGTGACGCCGCGCCCTCCCCTCGCCGCCTCGGCGTCGGTCGCAAGCGCCACCGAGTCCAGGTACTCGGAAAGCGTCGAGTCCTCGCCGCTTCTTCTCTCGAACTCCCGCGCGGAGCTGACGAGCTCGGCTAAGTTCTCGCGGCGCGCGACGTCCTCGGGCTCCTCCGACGCGTTGTACAGGGCCGCATAGCCGGTCGATTCGAGCAGGTGCTCGATCAGCTCCGACGGCGCCTCGCCCTGCGCGCGTCGGGCGAGCTCCGAGACCAGCGCGCGAAATCGGGAGAGCGCCGTCCTCGCCCGCTCGGCCAGCTCCGGTGGAGGGTTCGCGGAGACCTCCCACCACGATTTCCCGCTCTCGCGCGCCGCCTTCGCGATGCGGTCGAGGGTCGCCTGTCCGATTCCGCGCGCGGGGACGTTGACGACCCGCCGGAACGCGAGATCATCCTCCGGCCGCGCGGCGAGGCGCAGGTACGCCAGCGCGTCCTTGACCTCCGCCCGCTCGTAGAACTTCATCCCGCCGACCACGACGTACGGGATCCGCCGCCGCACGAGCTCCTCCTCGAAAGAGCGGGACTGCGCGTTTGTCCGGTAGAGGACTGCGACATCGCCGGGCTCCTTCCGCCTTTCCTCCAGCTCGCGCGCGACCGCCTCGGCCTCGGACCGGTCCTCGTCGAAGCGCCACAGTCGAACTTTCGCGCCCGAGCCACGATCGGCGATCAACCTCTTCGGCCGGCGACGGCGGTTGTTCGCGACCAGCCCGGCCGCCGCGTCGAGGATGCCGGAGGTCGAGCGATAGTTGCGCTCGAGCGGGACGATCCGCGCTCCCGGAAAATCCTCGTCGAACCGGAGGATGTGCTCGACCTCCGCGCCGCGCCAGCGGTAGATCGCCTGGTCCTCGTCGCCGACGGCGCACAGCGAGTCGGAGCCCTCGCCGAGCAGCTTGACGAGGGCGTCCTGCGACGTGTTCGTGTCCTGGTACTCGTCGATCAGGAGATGCCGCACGCGCGCTCGCTCGGCTGCGGCCACGTCCGGTCGGGCGCGCAGGAGCCGGACCGCCCGCACGATCAGGTCGTCGAAGTCGAGCGCGCCGGCGGTGGCGAGCTTCTTCTCGTAGAGCAGGAAGACGCGCCCGATACGCTCGCCCGCGTAGTCCGTCTGCGAATCGGCGAATGCCTGCGCGTTCACGAGAGCGTTCTTCGCATGCGAGATGCGCGAGCGGACCGCGCCGGGGGGCAGGACCTGCTCGGAAACGCCGAGCTCCTCCATCGCCTCCTTCACGAGCGCGAGCTGGTCGGCCGAGTCGGCGATCGAGAAGCGCGGCGGGAGTCCC
>DASWDK010000233.1:0-1857 GCA_036395335.1 Thermoanaerobaculia bacterium | reverse complement strand
CACTCTAGCTCGACCGCCTCTCCTTCCCGGGGGGCCGCGACCTTCCAGCCGAATTTCGAGCGGATCGCGGCCGCCAGAGCCTCCCGGGCCGGAGGCTCGCCGTGAACGAGATAAACGACCCGCGGAGGGGTCGTCAGCGCGTTCGCCCACTCGATCAAGCCGTGCTGGTCGGCGTGTGCCGACAGGGCCGGGATCTCGCGGATCTCCGCCCGGACTGGGACCGATTCGCCGTGGATCCGGACCTCGTGCGCGCCGCCCAGGATCCGCCGCCCGAGCGTCCCGGCCGCCTGGAAGCCGACGAAAAGAAGTGTCGTCTCCGGGTCGGGCAGCCGGCGCTTCAAGTGATGGAGGATCCGGCCGCCGCTCAGCATGCCGGACGCGGACACGATCACCATCGGACCTCTGCGCCCGTTCAACGCGATCGATTCGTCACGGTCACGGACCAGGTGGACCGACGGTCCTTCGATCGGGCAGAGACCGGCGTTCTGCAGCTGCTCCATCTCGAGGTCATGCTCGGCGAGAGCCGAGCAATAGAGATCGACGGCCGAGACCGCCATCGGGCTGTCCAGGTAGATCGGGAGGTCCACCGGAACGGTCCCGTCGCGCTGCAGGGAACGCAGGTGATACAGCACCTCCTGCGCGCGTCCGACGGCGAAGGCGGGGATCAGGACGACGCCGCGCCGGGCAACGGTCTCTGCGACGGCGCGCCCGAGCTCTTCGCGCGGCGATCCCTCCGGGTGGAGCCGGTCTCCGTAGGTCGATTCCAGCAGGAGGTAATCGGCGGACTCGGGGGTCTCCGGGTCCTTCAGGATCGGGACGTTCCTTTGCCCGACGTCTCCGGAGAAGACGATCTGCCGCGAATCGGCGTGGACCGTGACGAAGGCGGCGCCCAGGATGTGGCCAACCCTGCGGAACTCGAACGTGAGCCCGGGCGCGAGCTCGGCCCGTTCGCGAAATTCGACCGGACGAAGGAGCGTGAGCGCGGCCGTCGCGTCCTTCGCGTCGAAGAAAGGAAGTGCCGGTCGATGGCGGGAGAATCCCTTCCGGTTCGCGTAGCGGGCGTCCTCTTCATGGAGGTGCGCCGCATCGGGAAGGAGGTATCCCAGGAGTCCGGCGGTGGGCGGCGTCACGTAGACGGGTCCGGAGAACCCCGCCTTCCCGAGCCTGGGCAGATAGCCCGTGTGATCGATGTGCGCGTGCGTGAGGATGACCGCGTCGAGCGACCGCGTGTCGAAAGGCGGCGCGCTCCAGTTCTTCTCCCTGAGCTCGCTCGACCCCTGGAACACGCCGCAGTCGACGAGAATGCGGCGCGAGTTCGCTTCGAGAAGGAATTTCGAGCCGGTGACGGTGCCGCAAGCCCCAAGGAATCGGAGCGTCGCCATCCGACCGGATTATTCGTGGCGCCGCGCGAAAGAGCAATTGGAAAGGGATTTGCAGGTATATGATCCGGGGCTTCACTCGGAGGTGACGATGGCAAAAGACACCCCGTTCGATCGCGCGCGCGATTTCGTCGAAGAAAAAATCGAGCAGACGAAGGAGGTCCTCGGGGACTCGTTCGACGGCGTCGGCGACGAGGTGCGCAAGAGCGTCAAGTCGACGGCAAAGAAGATCGAGAAGGACTACGGTTACCTGTGGGACGACGTTCGCAAGTACGTCAAGGACAGCCCCGGCACGACGCTCGCGATTTCGGTCGGAATCGGGTTCCTGTTCGGCTATTTGCTGCGCGGCGGAGACGACGACTGATTCGAATCTCCTCGCTCGAGAAAGCGCTGCCCGATGACGTGCGCCGGACCGTGCGCGACCATCCGCTGCTCGCGATCGTCGGGGGAGCGCTCGCGGGCTTCTACATTGGCCGAA
>DASWDK010000232.1:0-22013 GCA_036395335.1 Thermoanaerobaculia bacterium | reverse complement strand
GTCCTCTGGAGGCGGCTCGACCGCCCCGGCCACGAAACCGCGCTGCTGCTCCGTGCCGGAAACGGCTGGGAGCTGGCCGGCGCCGCGGTGTTCCTCCACCGAAAGGACCCCTGCTCTCTGACCTACCGGATCACGTGCGATTCGAAGTGGCGAACCCGATCGGCCGCGGTTACGGGATGGGTCGGGAAGAAGACGATCGGCGTGGAGGCGCGGATCGACCGCGCCGGCGTCTGGAAGGTCGGCGGCGACGAAGTCTCCCGGATCGAAGGTTGCGTGGACGTCGATCTGAACTTCAGCCCTTCGACGAACCTCCTTCCGATCCGGCGCCTCCGTCTTTCGGTCGGCGAGGAGCGGGACGTTCGGGCGGCCTGGCTGCGGTTCCCGAGCTTCCGCTTCGAGCTACTGGAGCAGAGCTATCGGCGTCTCTCACGGAACCGATACCGCTACCGGAGCGCGGGAGGGAGATTCGAGACCGACCTCGAAGTCGACGACGACGGTTTCCCGACCCGATACCCGGGCTTCTGGGAACGGGTGGGTTGAGCCGAAAGCTCGCCCGGCGCCGGTCGGAGTCCGCTACGCCTCCAGCCGCTTTCTCGCGTTTCGCTCGAGAAGGAAGATCAGCACCGCGAACGCGATCGCACAGAGGATCCCGCCGCTGACGAGCCCGTTCTTGAGATCCGGATAGAGCTTCGTTCCCAGGTCGAGCCAGTCCGGGAGCGACGGGCGCTCCATGTGGAGCACGGTGTCGCCGAAGAACGCGACGAACGCGATCAAGACTCCGCCGAGCGAGCCCCCGGCGACGAGCCCGGTGGCGTAGAGCATCCCGGAGGAAAGCTCGGACTCTTCGCCGACGGCGTGCTCCTTCCGCCGCCTCCAGGCGTCGACCCAGGCCTTGACCATGCCGCCGATCCAGATCGGCGCGGTCGTCGAGACTGGAAGATAGGCACCGACGGCCCACGAAAGCGCGTGCGCCCCGGCGAGCTGCGCCATGAAGGCGAGGAAGACGCCGACCAGGACGGGCGCCCACGGCAGGTTCTGCGCGAGCAGCCCCTTGATGATGGTCGCCATGAGGGTGGCCTGCGGGGCGGGAAGCTGCGGTCCCCCGATTCCGTGGAGCTCGTTCGGACCGCGGTACGTCCGGTCGAGCATGAAGAGCGTGATCGCGATGACGAAGGCGGACGTCACCACCCCGATCACGAACCCGAGCTGCTGGGAGCGGGGCGTCGCCCCGACCAGGTATCCGGTCTTCAGGTCCTGCGAGGTCGCACCGGCGTTCGCCGCCGCGACGCAGACGATGGCGCCGACGCAGAGCGCCACTGCCTGGTAGACGTCGCCTCTCCAGCCGAACACGACGAAGACGATGCACGTCGCCATCAGCGTCGCGATCGTCATGCCGGAGATCGGATTGGAAGAGGTCCCGATGATCCCGACGATGCGCGAGGAGACCGTGACGAAGAAGAACCCGAAGATGACGATCAGGAGCGACATCAGGAGCGATTGCGGAAAGGGGCCGTGCGGGAAGCCGGGCAACACCGCCAGCACGAGCACGATCGCGAGCGATCCGATCACCACGATTCCCATCCCGAGGTCTCTGTCGGTTCGCTTGACGCCCGATGCCGGTCCTACTCCACCGCGGAAGCTCTTGACCGACTCCCGAAACGCCGAAACGATCGTCGGCAAGGTCTTGATGAGCGTCATCACGCCCGCGCAGGCAACTGCTCCCGCGCCGATGTAACGGATGTATGCCCGGTAAATCCAGTTCGCGTACGAGTTGTTCGACATCCAGGCATCGGAGAAACCGAGGTTGTGGAGGTCCTGCACCACGCGAGTCTCCGGCACGAAGATGGCGATCAGCGGGATCAGCGCCATCCACGCAAGAAGCCCTCCGGAGAAGAGCTCCGACGCGATCCGCGGCCCGATGATGTAGCCGAGGCCCAGATATTCCGGGGTCACGGCTACGTCGAGCGTGGCCGCCGGGTACGTCGCGGACTCCCTCTTCGTCCGGAAGAAAATCGGGGTCTCCCGCCACAGACCGAGGATCCCGTAAAGGAACTTGTAGAGGAGCGATGCGCCCACCCCCGCGAAGACCATCTTCGCGAGGTTGCCGCCGCGCTCCCCCGCGATGAGGACGTCGGCGCAGGCCGTGCCCTCCGGATACGGCAGCTTCCCGTGTTCCTTGACGATGAGCGCCCGCCGCAGCGGGATCATGAAGAGGACGCCGAGAGTGCCTCCGAAGATCGCCAGAATGGTGATCTGGATGTAGCGGAAGAAGTTTTCTCCTCCCGCCAGGAAGAGGAGCGCGGGGACCGTGAACACGACGCCCGCGGCGACGGATTCGCCGGCGGAGCCGATCGTCTGGACGATGTTGTTCTCCAGGATCGTGGACTTGCCGATTTTCTTGAAGACCGCGATCGCGAGAACCGCGATCGGGACGGAGGCCGAGACCGTCAGGCCGGCCCGCAGAGCGAGGTAGACGGTGGCCGCTCCGAAGAGAACGCCGAAGACCATACCGAGGACGATCGCCTTCGGCGTGAACTCCGCTGGCGCCTCGCCGGGAGGAACGTAGGGCCGAAACTCCGCGCCGGGTCTCTCCGGAACGTTCGCCACGCGGACCTCCCTTCAAATGTCGCGGGGATAGGCCCCATGGGCCTGCACCCGCCACAGTTCGTTCGCGGGGACAGGCCCCATGGGCCTGCACCCGCCACAGTTCAAAACGTGGTGGATATCCAGTTGGCGGGGATTATATGAAGACTCCCCTTTTGTCATCCCGAGCGAAGCGAGGCATCTCTCCGTGATGAAGAAAGAGATTCCTCGTCGCTTCGCTCCTCGGAATGACAGCAAGAGACAGCCGCCCGCCGGGCGACTTCACACTCCTCAAGTCCCTCCGAAGCCGACCGTGATTTTGCCTGCTTCGACGATGACCGGCACGCGTCGGCCGCCGGAGATACGGACCATCCGATCGAGCTCTCGCGGATCGCGCTTGACGTCGATGTAGGTGAAAGGGATCTTCCGACGCGCGTAGTCCTCACGGGCCGCGGTCGTGTGGGGTCAGGTGTCTTTTCCGAAAATCTCGACGCGCGCCGTTTCCATCCGATCTCTCCCGGCCTGATGATAAGCCGTCCCGTTTTCGGGCTATGATCGAAAACACGCATGGCGGCGCGCGTTTTCGTCGTCGGGGCGCTCATTTTCGCCCTCTCTCTCGTGGCGTTCGGCCCCCGCGCAGCGGGCTCCGCCGGCTCCGTGGTCGGCCGGGTCGTCCTCGTGAAGGGAGGATCGCCCCGAGCCGATGCGTCGAATGCGGTCGTCTGGATCGAAGGTCCGCGCAGCGGAGGAGTTCCCGCCGGTTCGCTCCAGATGGCCCAGGAATCGAAGCGCTTCATCCCCCGCATCCTGATCGTGCCGCGCCAGGGTACGGTCGAGTTCCCGAATAACGACCCGGTCTTTCACAACGTCTTCTCCGTTTCGGGAGCGAACCGGTTCGACCTCGGCCTCTACAGGAGCGGCGCCTCGAAGAGCCGCTCGTTCGCCGAGCCCGGCCTCGTGCGCGTCTACTGCAACATCCACCCGCAGATGGTCGGGTTTCTGATGGTCGTGGACTCCGGCCTCGCCGCCATCACCGGCAAAGACGGAGGCTTCCACTTCGAAGGCGTGCCGGCGGGCTCGTGGACCCTCAAGGCCTGGCACGAAGAAGGGACGGAAACGAGCGTTCCGCTGACGATCCCGCTGGCCGGCGTGCCCCTGACCATCTCGATCGACACCACCGCTTACCGCCCCGTCCCGCACAAGAACAAATACGGCAAGGACTATCCGCCGCAGTCGGGATCAGACGATGAGCGCTACTGAAAGAGCGACTCCGCGGCCGATCACGATCGTCCCCCCGGTCGCGAGCGGACTGAAGCTTCCGCCGCCGGAACCGCCGAGGTTTTCCCTCTCGTTCAAGATCTTCTTCGCGGCGGCGCTGCTCATCCTGATCGCCGTGGGCGGCGCGATTGCGATCTCCGCCGCCCGCGCCCGCACGATCGCCGACTCGAAAATCGCGGAGGACCTGAAGAAATCGGGCGGCGCCTGGGAGTCCTTTCAGCGCAATCGGTACGAGGAGCTCCATCGGGCGCTCGCGGTCGTCGTCAACAACGCGGGGATCATCTCGGTGATGACCCAGCTCGATCCCGCGACCGCACGCGACACGCTCAAGCTCGAGCAGGCTTCGAGCACGCGCGCGAATTTCCTCGTGGCCATCAACCAGGAAGGAACGGCAATCGCGCGCACCGACCGTCCTCTTCCCTACTCGCGCGACATGCGCGGCGTCCCCACCGTCGCGTCGGCTTTGCAGGGCGAAGCCGCCGAGGGGATCTGGCTGTCGGACCAGGAGCTGTACCACGTCGTCACCGCCCCCGTGCTCGAGGGGGGCAGCCGGACGGTCGGGGCGATCGCCGCGGGTTTCCAGATCGACGACGACGTCGCCTCCAGCCTGAAGTCGCTCGTCAACGCCGAGGTGGTCTTCCTCGCCGACTCGGCCAGGTTGAACGACCCGGCCAGGCCCGTCGTGACCGCCTCGACCATGCGCGACGCGAACTCTTCCGTCCTCTCGGCGATCCGGGAGACCCCGCGTCTCGTTCCCGCGGTCCTGCGCGAGGGAAAGACGATCGGGCCTCTACAGCTCGACGTCTCCGGAGATACCTATCTCGCCTACTTTCTGCCGATCCGCTCTTCGACCGACCAGCTCGTGGGCGCGGCAGTGACCCTGCGCAGCCGCGAGCGGGAGCTCGCTCCGTTTCGGCGGATTCAGAACAGCCAGGTCCTCGTGGGGCTGGCGGCGCTGGTCTTCGCGTTCATCCTCTCCTTCGTCCTCGCGCGGCGGATCACCGGACCGGTGGATCGGCTGGTTCGCGCGACCGAGGCGGTTCGGATCGGGGACCTCGAAACGGAGGTGCCCGTCGAGTCGAACGACGAGATCGGGATCCTCGCGCGCTCCTTCCGCGCAATGCTCGAGGAGCTCAAGGAGAAGGCGGCGCTCGAGAAGTACGTCGCCTCGCTGCCGATCTCGCTCAGCGGTGAAGAGACCTTGCTCGCCGGACGTCCTCCGACGGGCTCGACCGGGGGCGCGACCCCCCACAACGAGCCGCAGGTGGGCACCCTCTTCGCCGGTCGCTACGACATCCAATCGGTCCTCGGCAAGGGCGGGATGGGAATCGTCTACAAGGCGCACGACCGGGAGCTCGACGATCTCGTCGCGATCAAGACTCTGCGGAGCGAGGTCCTTTCGGCGGATCCAACGCTCCTCGATCGCTTCAAGCAGGAGATCCGACTCGCGCGCCGCATCACACATCCCAACGTCCTTCGAACCCATGATCTGGGAGAATCGAACGGGCTCCGCTACCTGTCGATGGAATTCGTGAAGGGGCTGACGTTGAAGCACCTTCTCGAGTCGGGCGAAATCCTTCCGACCCCGGTCGGCCTGCGGATCGCCAAGCAGGTCTGCGCCGGGCTCGCCGCGGCGCACGAGGTCGGGGTCATCCACCGCGACGTCAAGCCGCAGAACATCCTGATCGAGCCAACCGGCGGCTTGAAGATCATGGACTTCGGAATTGCGCGTCTGACGGAGGATCGCGGGATGACCGCAACCGGAACGGTCATCGGCACGCCGGACTACATGTCGCCGGAGCAGGCGCGGGGAATCCCGCTCGACTTTCGCTCGGACATCTATTCGACGGGAGTGGTCCTCTACGAAGTCTTCAGCGGCTCTCTCCCCTTCGAAGGGGACAGCCCGCTCGCCGTCGTCCTGAAACACGTCAACGAGCCGCCTCCGCTTCCGCAGTCGAAGAATCCGCGGATCGACCCGAAGATCGCCGTCATCATCATCAAGTGCATGGAGAAGGAGCGGTCCGCGCGGTACCAGAGCGTCGGAGAGCTCTACGAAGCGCTGGCCAAGGTGACTGCACAGGCTGCCTGAGCCCATGAGGCGAGGAATTCTGCTGCTCTCGGTCGCGCTGTGCGGGTCGGCGCCGGCAGCCGCGCAGCGAACCGAGTACTTCGAGCCGTCGCCTCCGAAGGCCCGTTTCACGTTTCGTTGGGAAGCGCTCCTGCGGTACGACTCGATTTACCACCTCCGGGTCCGACCGGACATCGAGCGCGGCCGCTTCGAATTCCGGCCCGAGGTCGCTTTCGAGCCTTCCGACCAGTGGAAGGTCGCCGTCCGGGCGGTCGGCAACGTCGGAACCGACCACAACGACCAGAACGCGCGCAACTTCGACAACTACCGTTCCGACGGCGCGATGTTCGACCGCTGGTACGTCGAGGCGAGGCCGGCCGGCTGGACGATCTTCGCGGGACGCTTCGGGATGCCGCTCGTTTCGAGCGAGATGCTCTGGGACAAGGACGTCCAGACTCCCGGCGCTGCCGTGTCCCGCCAGATCGCGACCGGCGCCTCAACTCTGACCTTCACCGCGGCCGGTTTCTACGGACCGCAGCGGGAAGGAGACCGGTCGAGGATCGCGGCCGGCCAGGCCGTCTGGCGCGGCGGCGACGCGAGCCGCTTCGCCGTCGAGGCTGCTGCCGCCTACTGGAATTTCGACGTCGAGGACCTGAAGTCGCACTACGTCCGGCAGAACAGCCCGGAGCCTTACGCCGGCGGGCAACGGTTCGAGAGCGGGTTTCGCCTCGCCGACCTTATCCTCCGGTTTCGCTTCCTCGCTCTGCGGCTGCCGGTGACGGTCTCGGTCGACGGGATCCACAACTTCGCGGCTCCCGGCGGCGATGGGGATGCCTTCGAGGGCGCGATCGCGGTGGGCTCCGTCGGAACTCCCCGAACGTGGCGGGTGTTCTACATCTACCAGTACGTCGACCGGGATGCCGTGGTGGGCGCCTACAACACGGACGACTGGTGGTTTCACTCGCGCTATCAGGGGCACCGCATCGGCGTCGCCGTTACGGTCCTGCCGCAGGTCTTCGTCCAGGGCGCGATCGTGTTTCAGCGAAGGCTCGACCTGAAGGCGACGCTCAACCGGCTCACGGTCGACCTGGTGAAGATGTTCTAGGGATGGAAGGCAGGAGTCGGTGGGCGGTCGAGCCGGGATCCTTTCCCCTCTCCCGTATAGAATCCTGCCCTCGATGAACCGCTCGATCGTCGCTTGCGTCGAGGACCTCTTCTTTCGATCCAAGATCGAGGCGACCGGCCGTCACCTGAACGTGCCGGTGCGTTTCGCGGAGCCGAAGGACCTCGCCGCAGCCGCGGGCCAGGAGGGCACCGCCGCCGTGCTGCTGGAGCTCTCGGCGAACGGCGCGTGTTTCGACGCCGTTCAAAAGTTGAGGCAGGAGGCGAAGACCCGCGACCTGCCAGTGATCGGGTTCCTTCGCCATACCGATCGCGAGCTCGCTCGGCAGGCGGAGGCAGCGGGCCTGACCCGTGTGCTGCCGCGGAGCGAGTTCTCCGAGACGCTTCCCGATCTCGTCATGGACCTGCTCGCGCCGGGCACGAAGCGCGAAATACAGGAAGAGCCCGAGCTGCCGGACGAGTAGCGATCTCGTGCGAGGAGGTGGAAGCGGGCCGACGCGGCGCGACATCATCCGCTCCGCCGCGATTCTTCCCGTCGCCGCCCAGGTTCGGACGAAGGCGGCCCCGAGGCGAGCCGCGTCACGTCCGGTCGTCATCGCCGCGAAGACCTACGTCAAGACCGCCGCTCGAGCGCACGAGATCCTCGCCGGGGGCGGCGATCCCTTAGACGCGGTCATCGCCGGGATCAACATCGTCGAGGACGATCCCGATGACGTCACCGTCGGTTACGGCGGAATCCCGAACGAGGACGGAGTCGTTCAGCTCGACGCGGCGATCATGGACGGCCGGACCATGAAGGCCGGAGCGGTCGGGGCTCTCGAGGGGATCAAAAACCCTTCCAAGGTCGCTCGCCTCGTCATGGAGCGGACGAACCGGGTTTTCCTCGTCGGAGATGGCGCGCTCAAATTCGCAAAGGCGCACGGTTTCCAGGAGGAGAACCTGTTGACCGAGCGGTCGAGGAAGATCTGGCTTTATTGGAGAGAGAAGCTCTCGGGCAAGGACGATTGGGTTCCGGCAGGCAACGAAGAGGAAAAGGATCCCGACATCCGCTGGTACATCGAGAAGTACGGTGTGGGCGACTTCCGCCCGCAGGGAACGATCAACTGCAACGCGGTCACGGCCGATGGGGACGTCGTGGGCGCGACCTCGACTTCCGGTCTGTTCTTCAAGATCCCGGGCCGGCTCGGTGACACGCCGGTGATCGGCGCGGGGCTTTACGTCGACAACGAGGTGGGGGCCTGCGGCTCGACCGGGTGGGGCGAGGGGAACCTGCGCTCCTGTGGTTCCCACACGGCCGTCGAGATGATGCGGCAGGGCAAGTCGCCCGAGGAGGCGGCGCTCGCGACGCTCCAGCGGATCGTCGCGTTCGCGAAGGACAATCGCGAGGAGTCCGGCCATCCCAGGTTCCAGACGGTCTTCTATGCGGTCAACAAGCGCGGCGAGTACGCCGGTGCGTCGGTCTACGACGGCACGTACGGTTCGACTGGAAAATTCTCGCGGGCGCAGTTCGCGGTGGCGGACTCCTCCGGCGCCAGGCTTCAGGAAACGGCGTATCTGTACAAGAAGGACCCGCCGAAGCGCTGAGCCGTTCGACTACGGCGTCGGAACCGCGCCGCGCCCACCCGACAGAATCGAGTTGACCGCGTCGATCCGCCGCTCGAAGACCCGGCGCAGCTTTCCGATCTCGGCGTCGGCGGCGGCGACCCGGACGCTGTCTCCCTGGAACTCGAAGCGAAGGATCGCTTCCCGGTCGTCGCGGGTCATACCGAGGATTCCCGCGCGATAGGCCCGCATCCACTCGGGTGAGGGCTCAATGTCGAAGCGCAGCCGGTACCAGGTCCTGCCGTCCGCGGTGCGATCTTCCGGCATCGGCGCCTCGTTGGAGAGGTAGACGCGGTGCGTGGGAGGGGCCTCGCCCGGACGGCGGCGATTGGGCTTGCGGTACTGGGGTCGTCTCGGAATCGGAGCCTCCTTGGTCGCTATTCACATCGGATTCTGTCACGGACGAGGTTCGGCGTTCAAAGTCGAGCTCAGGGGAACGAACCCGCCGAGACGATCGTGAACCGGTCCGGATCCACGCGCTTCGCGAACGCGGCATCGGCTTCTTCCTTGGTGACTGCTTCGACGAGCGAGGGGTACTCGTCGAGATAGGAGACGCCCAGACCGTAGTAGACCGCCGCGTCGATCGCGTGCGCGATCCCTCCGTTCGACGCGAGGTCGACCTTGAAACGGCCGACGTGGGAGCTCTGCTCGTCGGCAAGCTCCTTCGGAGTCATCCCTTCGCGGCGGAAGCTGACGATCTCCTCGAGGGTCGCGGCCACCGCCGCGTCGCGGCTCTCCGGTTTGACCGTGAGGCTGACGGCGAATGGGCCGGCGAGATGGGTTGCCGCGAAGCCGGAATGGATCCCGTAGGTGAGGCCCTCGGTATCGCGGACGCGTACCCCCAGGCGCGACGTCAACGACGACTGCCCCAGAGCCGAGTTCGCCAGGATGCACGCGACGTACTCCGGGTCCTGCCGAACGAGATCGGCCGGTTGCGCGAGGACGACGTCCGCGCTCGCCTTGTCCGGCATCCGAATCGTTTCCGAGCCGGGCGAGGCGGGGACCGGCCCAGGTCTCGGGATCTCCGGCGCGGGGCCACGCTTCCACGAGCCCAGCCGCCGTTCGAGGCCGTCCAAGATCTTCTCGGAATCCAAGTCGCCGACCAGAACGAGAAGGAGCGTCTCGGCGCCGTAATGCTCCTCGTAGAAACGGAGCAGCTCGTCCCGGGAGACCGACTCGACCGCGGCGATCCGCTCTTCGACGCGCCGTCGATGGAACGGGTGGCCGGGCGGGTAGATCCGCCGGGACGCGGCTTCGAACGCACGCACGGACGTCTGATCCTGCTGCTCGCGAAGCACGCCGACGAGACGCATGCGCTCCTTCTCGAGCTCCTCCTCGGGGAAGACGGGCGTGAGCAGGACCTCCGCGAGAACGTCGAGCAGGACTTCGACGTCGCGCGACAGCGACGCGGCGGCGAGGTCCACCCCTACCGGATCGCCGGCTCCCGCGGAGAAAGACAGGCTCGCTCCACGGCTCTCGAGCTCCTCGGCGATCTCGAGCTTGGTGCGGCGCGCCGTCCCCTTCACGAGCTCGCCGGCCGTGACCGACGCGAGAAGCCGCCGGTCTTGCGGCGCGAAGAGACTGCCAGCATTGAGCGACCCGGAGATCGCCAGAGTGGGGTTGAACCGGTTTTCGAGCACGAAGAGACGCGCGCCGTTCTCGAGCGTTCGTCGACGAATCGACTCCTCGAAGGAGACTTTGCGCCGCAGAAGTCGAGACGTCTTGGCCGCGCCGGGGATCGAGGAAGTCACGCCGCCGGCGATTCCTTCGGAAGGTAGAGACCGGCGGTCAGCGAGTCGTCACGAAAGTACGCCGCCGCCACGCGGCGCACGTCTTCCGCGGTCACCCGCCGGACCGTATCGGGATAGTCCGCGTACCACTGCCAGTCGGCGACCGCGATCGCCTCCGAAAGGGAAGCGGCCACCTGATCGGTCGAGTCCCGATCGAAGATCACCTCCGCCTCGATCTGCGTCCGCGCCTTTTTCGCTTCCTCCTCGGTCACGCCTTCGGATGCGACGCGCGCGATCTCCCGGCGGATCCGTTCTTCCACGACACGCGGCTCGACGCCCGGTCGGACCGGCGCGAAGACGGAGAAGAGCCCGGGATCGCGAAGCTGCCACGGCACGACGGTCACCGAGAGAGCGAGGCTCTCCTCCACGAGCGCGAGATGCAGCCGCGCGGTCAGGCCGACGCCGAGGATGTTTCCGAGCACGGCCAGCGAAGCGGTGTCGGGATGGCGCGCCTCGACGGATCTCCAGGAAAGCGCGATCCACGCGATCTGTCCGGTACGCCGGACGATGAAGCGCCGCTCCCCCTCCTGCGGCGGCTCGACCGTATAGACGGGAGGGATCGGCCGAGCGGACGCGGGAATCGGGCCGAAGTGACGGCCGATGATCGCGAGCGCCTCCTCCTCCTCGAAGTCGCCGATCAGCATCGCGGTCGCGTTGTTCGGGTGGTAGAAGACGTCGTAGAACTCCTTCAAGCGGTCGGTCGAGACGCCCTCGATGTCGGTGCGCCATCCGATCGTCGGATGGTGGTACGGATGTTCCCGAAACGCGGTGGCGAACGTCTCCTTGTAGAGCACTTGGAACGGGGAGTTTTCGCCGCGCTCGTACTCGTTGCGAACGACCGTCATCTCCGGGAGGCGGTCCGAATCGCGCAGGAGGGCACCGCGCATCCGCGATGCCTCGATGCGGACGGCGATCTCGGTGCGATCGGAGGGGACGGTCTCGTAGTAGTTGGTCCGGTCGAACCACGTCGTCGCGTTGAAACGCGCCCCCAGGGCTTCCAGGACCGCGGCGACCGCCGTGCCCTTCTCCCGGTCATATTCCGGCGTCCCTTTGAACATGAGGTGCTCGAGGAGGTGGGTGGCGCCGGTGTGGCCCACGGCCTCGTTGCGGCTGCCGACGTGGTAGACGACCGCGAACGTGGCGACGGGCGCGACGGTGTTCGAGAGCAGCAGGACCCGGAGGCCGTTCGAGCGGAGGCGGAACTCGCGAATCCCCGCTTTCTCCCGGACGAAATCGAACGCAGCGGCGGCGATCTCGGGAACGGAAGAGGTACTCACGGGTTCTCGAGGGCGAGTTTGGATTTTGGACTCATCGTCCCCCGGCAACGTCTTCGCCGCCGTCCACGCCGATGACGTTGCCGCTGACCCAGGCTGCTCCTTCCGCGCACAGGGCGACGAGCGCCCCGGCGACGTCGGCCGGCGTCGTCAGGCGTCCGGCCGGGTGCATCTGGAGGACCCGCTCGATCATCTTCTCGTTGCCGGGGATCTTGCGCAGAGCCGGGGTGTCGGTGATGCCCGCCCGAAGCGCGTTGACCGAAACGTGGTGAGGCGCGAGCTCGACCGCGAGCTGACGGATGTGCGACTCGAGCGCCGCCTTCGCCGCCGAAACCGCGCCGTAAGCGGGCCAGACGATGTGGTCTCCCGCAGACGTCATCGCGAAGATCCGCGCACCCGGCGCGAGCAGGCCGCCGAAGAAGAGGTCCTGCGTCCAGTAGACGAGGGAGTTGCCCATGACGTCGAGGGTCATTTCGAGCTGCGCTTTCGTCATCGCGTTCTCGCGAGGCTCTCCGAAAAAGGGCTTCAGGGTCCCGAACGCGAGGGAGTGGAGAACGACCGAGACCCGGCTCTCGGGGGCGTCTCCTCCACAGGAGCGCGAGATCGCGGCAATGACCTCCATCCGTTTGGCGTCGTCGGCGGCGTTGACGTTGAAGAACTCGGCCTTCCGGCCGGCCGCGGCGATCTCTGCGACGATCCGGTCGGCATTCGGCTGCGTGGATTTCCGGTCGAGGTGAACGCCGAAGACGTTCCAGCCCGCCTTCGCCAGCGCGATCGAGCAGGCCTCGCCGAAACCGGAGGAGGCGCCGAGAACGAGGGCCCATCGCGAACGCGTCTCTCCGGTCAAAACGGCGCGGATGTTAGCACGCGAAACCGTCGGATCCGCGCGTCCGCGAAGAACGCGATCGCGCTGTAAACTCCAGGCATGGAGGACCTTAGGATGTCGCGTCGCCGCGTGCTCGCTTCTTTCACCCTAGCGCTCGCGGGGACGTTCCTGCCCGCGCAGGACCGGCCCCGGGCCGCCGCCTCCGCGACGCGCCAGGATCTCGTCGTCACGAACCAGAACCTGGGAGTCGTCGTCGAGAGCCGCACGGTCACGCTACCGGCCGGGCGGTTCGAGCTCCGTTGGGACGGGGCGCCCGCGTCGGCACGCACGGAGACCTGGACCGTGACGAATTCCCGGGAGGCGGGAGTGCGCTGGCTGGGTCTGACCGCGCCGCTGCCCGGCGCCGGCGCGACCGAATCGGAGTGGCTCGCCGCCCTCGTGGGGAAGCGCGTGCACATCGAGCGCCCGGGCGGGACAGCGGTCGAAGCCGACGTCCTCGGCGTGCACGGCCCGACGCCCGCCCAGGTTCTCTTCCGGGAGGGCGCCCTGCTCGTCTATGGCGAGCCGGACGCGCGCTTGTCGATCATCCCGGAGCCGGGCGCTCCCGCGCGCCCCGAGGGAGTCACCCTGCGGCTCGACAGCGACCGCGCCGGCAGCCGGACGATCACGTCGCGCTATCTCGTTTCCGACGTGTCGTGGGAGGCGAGCTACGCGCTGTCACTCGCCGCCGACGAGAGGAGGGGGCACCTCGAGGGGTGGTTCGTCGTCGACAACCGGAGCGGAGCGGATTTCGCGCCTGCGCGGCTGCGCCTTCTCGCGGGAACCTTGCGCGTCTCCGCGCAGCCGGCGCCGAGGCCGATGGCGGTGCGCGCCGAGATGGCCATGCAGGTCGTCGCCCAGTCCGCAGAGCTCTCGGAAGCGCGCGTCTACGAGGTCGAGTCGCCACCCCGGCTCTCCGCCGGCCGAACGAGCTTTCCGCTCGCCTCCGACGCCGACGTCCCCGTCGAGAAGCGCTACGTCGCCCGATCGACGTACTGGATGGGGGCGAACGAAGAGCCGCAACGGATCCCCGTCGCCGTGCAGTACCGCCTCGAGACGAAGCCGCTCTCGAGAGCGCTGCCGGCGGGCGTCGTCCGCGTCTACGTCGAGGACGGAAGCGTCTTCACCGGCGAAGACCGGATCGAGCACACCCCCGAGAGGACCGACGTCGAGATCGAGACCTCGGAGGCGTTCGACCTGACCGCGCGCCGCCGGCAGGTCGTCTTCCAGCAGACGAGCCGGACCGAGTCGGAGTCCTCGTACGAAGTCGTGATCACGAGCCGCAAGAAGGGGCCGGTGACCGTGCTCGTGCGCGAGCAGTTTCCGGGAGACTGGACGATCGTCGAATCGTCCGTGCCTCCGAAGAGGCTCGGCGCGTTGACCGCGGAGTTCCCGGTCAGCGTGCCGGCAGGGGGAGAAGCAAAGCTGACCTATCGAGTACGGGTGCGGATGCGGAGTTAAGGGATGTAGCCCCGGATGGTGCGGATGCTGATACCGGGCTTGGCCACCGCGACCTTGACTTCCCGGTACTGACCGGGAGGCTTCTGCGAGTCGGTGCGGAAGGCGAGCACGTACTGCGACCGCAGCTCCTCCTCGATTCGGTGCGTGACCTCGGCGATCTTCGACGCGCTGCCGATCGCGAAGACCTCGCCCCCGGATTCCGTCGCGATCTGGTTGATGGCTTTGCGCGACTTGAAGTCGGTCAGCGGAATGTTCACCGCAATGAAGTAAATGGGCGCCCCGGCAGAGCGCGCATAACGCAAGAGCGTGTCGAACTCGACGTGCGAGCGGTTGTCGGCGCCGTCGGTCACCACGACGAGAGCCTTCCTTCCCTGGAGCGCCCGGAACTGGTAGAGGCCCAGGATGATCGAGTCGTAGAGAGCGGTTGCCCCTTCCGCCCGCGTCTCGCGCGAGGCGCGTTGCAGAGCTGCCGAGTCGCCGGTCAGCTCCTGGAGAAATCGCGCGCGCTCCCGAAACTCGATCACGAAGCCGTGGTCCTTTTCGCGAATCAGGTTCTGGAAGAGCTCCGCCGAGGCCTCGTGGACGAACGGAAGACCCTTCTCCATCGAGCCGGACCCGTCCACGACGAGGCCGATCGTGAGCGGAAGCTTGTCGGCGACCTCGAAGCCGGTCATCGCCTGCGGGCGGCCGTCTTCCTGGATCGAGAAGTCCTCGCGGCCGAGACCCTTGACGAAGTGCCCGCCCTTGTCGAGCGCGGAAACGTGGAGCTGGACCACGTCCACGCGCACGTTCTCGACTGTCGCCGACGGACCCTTCAACATCCGGATGTCGTTCGCTTCCTTGCCGTCCTCAGCGACCGCAGTCGCCCGGAGGAAGTTTCCGCGGGTGTACTGCTCGAACGGGATCGTCGCGACGTACGGCTCGTGGGTCCAGGAGCCGATCTTCTTCTCGTCCAAGAAGAGCTCGACCAATTTCGCGATGCCGCCCGAGATCGACTGGACGGCGACGCGGACCCGCACGCGTCCTGCGGCCGGATCGGGTTGCGGTAGGACCCGCACGGCGACGCGCGCGCTTCCCTCGTTGATCGCCCAGGCGTCCTCGTCGATGATGCGGCCGGACTCGTCGTATCCGACCGCGCGCACCGTCTGCTTCAAGGGCAGGTTCCCGAGGTCGATCTCGACGGAGTAGGGCGGGCGTGTCCGCGCGAGCAGCAGTTTCTCGCCGAGATAGAACTCGACGCGCGTTATCGGCGGCTCGACGTCGGCCTCCAATCGAAGGAGACCGACCGGCGCCTCGCGGGAAGGAGGCATGATCTTCAGCTTCGGGGCACCGCCCGGCTCCGCCACCTCGCGGGGCGCGGCCTCGTCCGCGATCACGATCGCCTCGGCCTCAGGGAGCGTTTCCGCCTCGGCGGGTGCCATCTCGGGCCGGAAGGCAATACCGACTTCCGGGACCGAGAGGTCGACCACCCCCTCGCCGACTTCACGGCCGCCCGGGTCCGCGACGACCAGCTTCAAACGGTAGGCCCCGGGCGGCAGAGGGCGCAGGAAGGAGTAGGTGAAGGCCTTCCCGTCCGTGAGGTCTCCCGCGACGGGGTACCGGAACGCCTCGACCATCTGGTCACCGCGGCTAAAGGTGCCCCGAAGCTCACCCGCGAAAGAGCGCAGCCCGTGCGATGCCGCCGCCTTGGAGAGCTCCGGGGACGATAGCCGGATCCGGACGACCGTCTTTTTTCCGGCCATCCCGAGGTACTCCGCGGTGACCTCGAGCGGGAAGCGCCCGGCGGGGGTCTTGAGCTCCGTCCGCCGGGTCTGCGCGGAGAGAGGCCCCCCGCCCGACAGAGTCGCCGCGGCCAGAACGAGAAGGAGGGCTCTCCGTCGCATCTTCGGGGATTCGAACGGGAAACCGGGGGGCGGCAATTCCCGGCGGAGCCCGTTCCTATGGCATCCCGAGCGCCACGGGCGTCAAAGGTCCCTCGCTTCGCTCGGGATGACGGTGAGAAGCCTCGAAGAACTTCACGACGGCTTCGTGGAATGCTGCCGGCGTCTCGAGCTCGCTGATCTGGACCCGGAGCGTCCGTCCATTGGCGAGGCCGTGGGTATACCACCCGGTCATGGTCCGCAGCTTGTGGAGGGCCTCGCGCGGGTCGCGAGCGGTCGCCTCGATCTGGCCGAAGTGCCAGAGCATGAGGTCGCGCCGTTCGGCATCGGTGGCCTCGCGCGGTGTCCCTCCGGCGAGCAGATCGGCCGCCTGCCGGAAGATCCAGGGATTCTTCATCGTCGCGCGGCCGATCATGACGCCGTCGCAGCCGGTCTCGCGGAGCATCGTCACGACATCTTCGGGAGTCTCGATGTCTCCGTTGCCGATGACCGGGATCGTGAGGTGGCGTTTCAGCTGTGTGATCTCGCCGCGGGCGGCGCGCCCCGTGTACATCTGCCGTGCCGTGCGGGCGTGCAGAGCGACGGCCGCGGCGCCTTCGTCTTCGCAGATCTTTCCGAGCTCGAGGAAGTTCTTGCGCGACTCGTCGAGTCCGAGCCGGAACTTCACCGTCAGCGGAATGGAGAGGCGCCGCTTGACCTCCCGGACGATTCGTCTCGCGAGGAGCGGGTCTCCCATCAGAGCCGCCCCGGCGCATCCCTTCAGGACCTTGTTCGCCGGGCAACCCATGTTGATGTCGCAGGCGTCGGGGGCGAGCTCGGCGACGATCTCGGCGGCCGACGCCATCCGGTCCGGATCGGAGCCGTAGATCTGGATCGAGAGCGGACGCTCCTCGTCCGAAAAGAACATCTTCGCGAGCTGCCGGGTTCTTCCCCTCGTAATCGCCTCCGACGAGATGAACTCCATCGTGACCAGCCCGACCCCGCCGATTCTGCGGAGCATCAGCCGGTAGAGGTGGTCCGTGATTCCCGCCATGGGGGCGAGAACGAGGGGCGGATCGACGGAAAGCATTCCCAGTCGGAGCATGCAACCTCTCATTTTATTTCGGGAACGGGTCTTGCTCGCACCACCGGGGCGAGACATCGCGGTTAAGATCCGGGCCGCAGCCGGGGAGGTTCCGCATGGAGATCGGTGGGTCGACGGTGGCGCGTCCAGCGGAAGACATCTGGATTTACAACCGGAAGTTCGATCTCGTCTTTTTGACGCTCTCCGGCGCCCTTGTCTTCCTCCCATACCTTTCCTACGGCCTGCTCCAGCGCCTCGGAGCGTCCGACGCGACCGCCAGCCTGATCGTCGGTCTCGCGGTGACTCTCCTCGTCGGTGGACCGCACATGTACTCGACCTACCTCCGAACCGCCCTCGAGCCGAGGTTCCGCGCCCGCTACGGCTTCCTCTCCTACCTGCCGATGCTGTTGATTCCGGTGCTCGTCGTCCTGGGGGCGCTCCATGCATTTCTCCTGCTGCTCACGTTCTTCTTCTTCTGGGCGTCGATCCACGTCACCCACCAGGCGCAGTGGATTTCGGAGACCTACCGTCGCAAGGCGGGCGGCAAGGTCTCGCAACTCGATCGGCTCTTAGACGGCGCGGTCATTCTCGGAGCGCTCTACACGGTCGCCATGTACAAGTTCGTCGAAGGGCGCTTCGCGCTCGGTTCCAATGCGCTCCTCTTCCCGGATTTCCTGAGGCACCGCATCGTCGCGGTGGCGTTCACGGTCGGTTTCGCAGCGCTCTTTCTCTTCTACGTCGTTCGCACGCTCCGCGAGATCCGGCGCGGCGAGGCGAGCGTTCCGCGCCTCCTCTTCATGGCCTTCACGGTGGGGCTCGCCTTCGTGATCCCTCTCTTCGACAACCTCGACGTCGCGTTCCAGGGCTTCAACACCTGGCATTCGCTGCAGTACCTGGCGCTCACTTGGTTCATCCTGTCCCGCAACGCGGCGCGCGGGGAGATCCGGAGCCCGTTCACCCAGAGACTCGCCGGTACCGAAAAAACCGGCCGGTTCTACGCCGCGATGATCGGAGCAACCGTCGTCTCGGGCGGCGTGTACCTGGTGCTCTGGAAAGGAGCCGGCTTCCCGCAGGACAAGAGCTATTACGTGGTGGTGCTCTCGTTCCTCCTCATCCACTACTTCTACGACCACTTTCTCTTCCGCGACTTCGCGCCGCTCGAGCAGAGAAGCGTCAGCTATCCGTAGTGCTCCTCATTTCGCGAGCGCGGCATAGGACGCGACGCGCGCATATCCCTTCGGCGGCTCGAAGAGCTTCTCCGCCGCGCCCACGTGGACGTCGAGGAGCTGCGCGTCCGTGAACGCCTGATATTCGTCGCGCGGGTCTTTCTTCGCATGCTCGATGCGCACCGGCAGGCGGTCGAGGTCCCGCGCCACCCAGATCGTGGCGCGGTCGCCCGAGGGAAGCATCATCTCCCAGCGCTCGCAAGGATGGAGACCGTGCGTCGCGTCGTCGATCCGGCGGATGGCGCCCCCGAAGCGGTTGGCGTAGGCCTCCGGGTCGAAACGGGGCTGGAGCGGGTAACCCGGCACCGCCTCGTCGGTCGGTGACCACCCGCTCTCGAAGAGGCGGCGGGTCGACGGCCGGAATTGCCAGGACTTGCCGAGGTCCGGCCGCACGATCTTGACGATTTCGGAGCCGTCCGCGGTTCCGGCGACCCGGACCCGCTCGCCGCGGACCGCGATCTGAAAGCGGTCTTCCTTCGAGTAGACGAGGAACGCCCGATATCCGTCCCTTGCGACCGTCTTCGGCCCGCCGCAGGAGACCGCGGCCAGGACGACTGTGGCGAGAAACGCCCGGATCGCGCGCGCGCTCACGTTTCTCCTTATTCTCTCCCGCTTCCGGAGCCGGCCGCCGCCGGCAACGAGATAATCCCCACGGTGATTGCTCCGAAGAATCCCCCGATGACCTCGATCCCGCTCGAGCGATATCCCGGCCTGCCGGCTCTCTTCCTCGACTTCGCGCGGGGCGTGAGCCGGTTCCACCCCGATTCGCCCACGCTCGACGCCGTGCTCGAGCGCGGCAAGGCGCTCCTGGCGCGCGCGCGCCACGGCCTTCCCGCCGAGGCATTTCGATTCCGCTCCGAGGGCGGCCGCCGCGCGGCCGAAGACCTCGCCCGCGGGCGGGCGGTTGCCGTTCTGGCCGGCCACCAGATCGGCCTCTTCACCGGTCCGCTCTACACGCTGGTGAAGGCGTTCGACGCGATCGTTCTCGCGCGCGAGCTCACCGCGCGGGGACTCCCGGCCGTCCCGGTCTTCTGGGCCTTGACCGACGACCATGACCTCGAGGAAGTCGCACGGACCGCGAAACCGGGACCCGACGGGATCCGGAGGTTCGTCCTCGAGGGTGCCGATCGTTCGAACCGGCGTCCGGTCGGACCTCTCCCGATTCCGCAAGCCGTCCGGCAGATCGTCGAAGCGTTTCGCGAGGACACCCAGGGGGAGGAGGCGGCCGAGATCCTGGATCTCGTCGCGCGCCGTTACGCGCCGGGCGCGTCGTACGGACAGGCATTCGTCGAGAGTCTGTTCGACCTGACGGAGGATGACCCTCTCGTCGTGGTCGACCCGCTCGAGGAATCGATCGCACAAGCCGCCCGCCGGCTCTTTGCGACCGGGCTCGAGCGGCGGGCCGAGATCACCGAGACTCTGCGGCGCACCGCCGCGGACATCGAGCAAGCCGGCCGCAAGCCCTCCGTTGCCTTCCGCGCGGAGATCTTCCCGTTCTTCGTGCTCGAGGACGGAATCCGGCGGCGGGTCGAGGCTCCCGAGCTCGAAGAGGCGGCGCGGCGCGTCGCCCGGGGAGAGCTCGGCGTCTCCGCAGACGTTCTGACCCGGCCGGTCCTGAAATCGGTCGTTCTCCCCGCGGCGGCGAGCGTGCTCGGTCCGAGCGAGATCGCATACCATGCGCAGGCTCTTCCGCTCTTTCCGATCTTCGACGCACCCGCTCCCGTCCTGATCCCACGGACGTTCCTCGTCGTGCGCGGCGCCGCCGAGCGCCGCGCGGCGCAGGCGCTCGGTGTCTCGGACGAAGACCTCCTCGCGCCCCGTATCGCGGCCCGGGAAGCCGCGGTCGTTCCCGAGGCCGAGCGGGTCGAGGAGATCGGGCGCCGGCTCGACGCCGAGATGGCGACTCTCGGGCCCGAAGTCGAGGCACTCGACCCGACGCTCGCGGGCGCACTCGAAACCGCGCGCCGGAAAGCGACGTACCAGCTGGAGCAGCTCGGAGAACGCATGCGCAAGGCTGCGGAACGAAAAGACGAGGTTGCCGGCAATCGCCGCCGGAGGCTGGAGACGATGCTCGTTCCGGGCGGGGAGCCTGCGGAACGCGTCTATCCCCCGCTCGTCTTCCTCGGGATCTGGGGTCGGAGCGTGCTCGAGTCGATCCGCGCGGTCGCGGGAAGCTTGGGGCGGGAGATCCGGATCGTCGACGGGGACGTTGCCGCGGACGCGAACGCGAGGAGAAGTCGTGCCGGTTGACGTTCTCGCGATCGCCGCGCACCCCGACGACGTCGAGCTGACTTGCGCCGGGACGCTCGTCCAGTTGAAGGCGCGCGGCCGGCGGTTCGGGCTCGTGGACCTGACCCGCGGAGAGCTCGGAACGAGGGGAACCGACGCGATCCGCCGCAAGGAAGCGGAGCGGGCGGCGGAAATTCTCGGTGCGGAGTTCCGGGAGACGTTCGACTTCGGCGACGGCCGGATCGCGGGGACGCGGGAACAGGAGCTTCAGGTCGTCGACCTGATCCGGCGGGAGAAGCCGCGGCTGGTCATCACGCCCTACCCGGAAGACCGCCACCCCGATCACGCCCGGGCCGGACGGCTCGTCACGGATCTGTCGTTCTACGCGGGTCTGCGGAAGATCGAGACGAACTGGCCGGCGCACCGGCCGCAGCAGACGATTTACTTCTCCACCGCGTACCTCCACGAGCCGGATTTCGTCGTCGACATCACTTCGGCGATGCAAACTCGCCGCGCGGCGATCCAGGCGTATTCGAGCCAGTTCCACAACGTAGATTCGCAGGAGCCGCAGACCGTCCTCTCCCAGAGGAGCTTCCTCGAGGGGGTCGAGGCGCGCGCCCGCCACTTCGGTTTCTTGATCGGCGTCGAGTTCGGCGAAGGGTTCCGCTCGAAGCGCCCTCCGAGAATCGACGATGTGGTCGCCGCGTTCGAAGGGTTCGAACCGGGCTTCTGACGTGAAGATCGGCATCACCTGCTATCCCACCTACGGCGGGAGCGGCGTCGTCGCGACCGAGCTCGGGCTCGCGCTGGCCGAAAAGGGGGACGAGGTGCATTTCATCTCGTACGACCTTCCCTCCCGGCTCGCGCTCCCCAGACCGCGCGTTTACTTCCACGAGGTCGTCGCTCCGACCTACCCGCTTTTCGTGTCGCCGCCGTACACGCTCGCACTCGCGACGAAAATGGCCGAGGTCGCCGAGCGCGCGCGTCTCGATCTCCTCCACGTGCACTATGCGCTGCCCCACGCGATCTCCGGGATCCTCGCGCGCGAGATGAGCGACGGCAACGGCCTCCGCATGAAGGTCGTGACGACCCTGCACGGCACCGACATCACGATCGTCGGACAGGACCGGTCCTATCTTCCGATCACCCGATGGGGAATCGAGCAGAGCGACGCGGTCACCGCCGTTTCACGATACCTGACGGACATGACGATGCGGGAGCTCGGCGTACGGCGGGCGATCGAGACGATCCCGAACTTCGTCGACCCGAAACGCTACACGCCCGAGGGAGCCTCCAACTATGCCCGGACGCTCGCGCGCGACGGCGAGGCGGCCATCGTCCACGTTTCGAACTTCCGACCGGTCAAGCGCATCGGCGATGTGTTGAAGGTCTTCGATCGGATCCGCCGGAAGGTTCCCGCGCGACTCCTCTTGATCGGCGACGGCCCGGAACGTTCCCTCGCCGAGCGGATGGCCCGGCAACTCGGTTTCGAGGAGCTCGCGATGTTCCTCGGAAACGTCGTCGCGATCGAGACGATCCTGCCCGTCGGAAAGCTTCTCCTGCTGCCTTCCG
>DASWDK010000231.1:0-2134 GCA_036395335.1 Thermoanaerobaculia bacterium | reverse complement strand
ATCCGTCTCTGTGGAGCGCTCGTCGCGGTGGACGAGGCGAGCGGTCGCGCCACTGCGATCGAGCGGATCGCGGTGAAGGTGGAGTGAGGATCGAGAGCGGCATGCCTCGCGAGAAACTCTCGGCGATCGTCACGAGTTTTAATGAAGCCGTCAACATCAAGGAGTGCCTGGAAAGCGTTTCCTTCGCCGACGAGGTCCTGCTCGTGGACTCGTTCTCGACCGACGCCACGGTCGAGCTGGCGCGACAGGTCCCGGGCGTCCGGATCCTCCAGCGCGAATACTTCGGGTCGGCGGCGCAGAAAAACTGGGCGATGGACCAGACCGCCTTCGCCTGGATCCTGATCGTGGATGCGGACGAGCGCGTCACGCCCGGTCTGGCGCGGGAGATTCGAGATCTCCTCGAACGCGGCCCCGAGGCGAACTTCTATTCGATCCGGCGTCGCAATCTCTTTCTCGACCGGCTCATCCGCCATTCGGGCTGGTCCACCGACAAGGTCGTGCGGCTGCTCAAGCGCGGCGCGGCCCGCTATCCCCGTCGAAGAGTTCATGCGGACATCCGGCCGGAAGGCCCCACGCCCACGCTCCACAATCCGCTGCTCCACTACACGTTCCGCTCGCTTGGCCAATACCTGGAGAAGCTCCATCGCTACGCGGAGTGGGGCGCCGCGGACGCGTATCGGCGGGGGAGGCGTTCGGGCGCTGTCGAGCTCTTCTTCCGTCCGGCGTGGAGGTTCGTGCGGATGTACGTGTTTCAGGCAGGGTTTCTCGACGGCCGTCACGGCCTCGTCCTGTGCATGCTCCAGTCGTACGGGGTTTTCCTGAAGTGGGCGAAGCTCTGGGAGTGGCGCCGGTTCGATCACAACGGATGGCGGTTCGACCTTCCCGCGTACGATGAGTCCGACGAAACCTGGGAGGGGGCGACGAAGGCCGCCGAGTGAGGCCGGTGTTCCGCAGGAAAGTTTCTTCGCTTCCGCTCGGTCCCGGTGACGAGGCTCCCGACTTCGCTCTTCCGGACCACACGGGAGCCGTGCGCCGCCTCTCCGAGTTCCGCGGAAGAAACGTCGTCCTCTGGTTCTATCCGAAGGCGAGGACTCCGGGCTGAACGAGCGAAGGGCGCGGGTTCCGCGACCTCACCGGCGACTTCGAGAAAGCGAACACGCGGATTCTCGGGATCTCCTTCGATCCGGTGAAGGCAAACGCCGCCTTCGTTCGGAAGGAAGGCTTCCCGTTCCCGCTCCTCTCCGACGAGCGCCGTGAGGTCGGCCTCGCCTACGGCGCCTGCGACTCGCCCGACGCGCGCTCCGCACGACGGATCTCCTACGTGATCGGAGCGGACGGCCGAATCCGGGCGGCCTATCCCGCGGTCTCGCCGGGGTCCCACGCGCGCGAGGTGCTCGACTTTCTCGCCGGGAGCCGCGCGTAGAACTCGCGCGCCTTCCGAACGAACGCGTCCGGTCCGAATTCGAGCGCCCGCTGACGGCCGCGCCCGGCCATTGCCCGCCGCTCGCCGGGAGAGTCGTGGAGACGCCGGAGCGCCCCCTCGAGGTCCGCCGCGCGCCGGACCAGGATCCCCTCCCGTCCATCCGTGACGAGGTCCGCGACGCCCGGCACATCGAGAGCGACGACGGCAACGCCCGATGCCATCGCTTCGAGGAGCGCGCGCTGGCCCTGCTCCGATCCGGAGGCGATGAAGAGAAACACGTCCATCGCACGGTAGAGCTGCGGCAGACCCTCCTCCTCGTAGCCCGTCCAGAAGTTCCTTTCGCCCGCCCCGAGGGAAGCGGCATGCGCCTCGAGGGCGGGTCGAAGCTCGCCCTTTCCCACGTGAAGGAGGACCGCGTCCAGAGGCAGCCTCTGCGCCGCCTCGATGGCTTCCCGATGGCCGCGCCCCTCCGCGATCTTCCCGACGGTGCCGACGACGAAGGTTCCGTCGGGGACTCCGAGCGCGCGAAGGGCTTCCGACGGCCTTTCGCCCGGGTGAAACCGATCCGAATCGACCACCGGGGAGTGCACCGGCCCGTGGCGGGCGAGGCCGGCGGCGATCGCGCGGTTGGCGAATGCAAACGCATCGGTGCGGCGGAAGAGCGCGCGCGAGGCGACGTCGCGGGGAAGCGTGTCGAGGTGGTGGAGGGTT
>DASWDK010000230.1:0-5871 GCA_036395335.1 Thermoanaerobaculia bacterium | reverse complement strand
GAGAGCCGCGGCCTCGGGCTCCTGCCCGGGCGCGTCACGCGGCTTACGGGCACGGCGCGTGTGCCGCACGTCGGATGGAACCGAGTCGTCGCGACTGCAAGGGGAGCCTCGCTCTTCGGCGACCGTGACGGCTCCGACTTCTATTTCGTCCATTCCTTCGCCGCGCATCCCGCCTCCGACGACCTCGTGCTGGCTCGCTGTCTCCACGGAGAGAGTTTCCCCGCGGCTGTCGGGAGCGGAATGTCTCTCGGCTTTCAGTTCCATCCGGAAAAGAGCGGAGAGATGGGAGTGAGCCTGCTCGGAGCGGCGCTCGAGGAGCTCTCGGAGGCGCGAGGATGAAGAGCGAGCCGTTCCTCCTTCTGCCGGCGATCGACCTCAAGGATGGCCGGGCGGTGCGCCTGCGGCAGGGGAAGGTCCATTCCGAGACTCGCTATTCCGAGGACCCTGTGAAGGTTGCCCGACAGTTCGCCGAGGCGGGGGCCCGAGCCCTTCATGTCGTGGACCTGGATGGAGCATTCTCCGGGGCGCCGGTCCACCTGGCTCTCGTCGCCCGGATCTGCCGCGCGACAGCTCTGCCCGTGCGTCTGGGAGGGGGTCTGCGCGAGACCAGGCACATCGAGGCGGCCTTCTCGGCTGGTGTTGCCGTCGCGATTCTCGGCACCACCGCGATCGAGGAGCCCGAGTGGCTGGCGAAGTCGCTCTCCCGCTTCGGGCAGCGTCTCGCCGTCTCGCTCGACGTGATGGATGACGCCGTCCGCACCAGGGGTTGGGTCGAGACTGCACCCCTGTCGCTCGAGGCGGCGGCGGCCCGGCTCGGCGAGGCCGGCCTCGGAGATCTCGTCGTCACCGACGTGGCGCGGGACGGGGAGCTCATGGGGCCGGACATTGCGCTCTTTCAACGCGCGGCGAAGGCGTTCGGGGCAAGCGTCATCGCCGCCGGAGGAGTCGCGGACCAGAAGGACCTGGAGGCTCTGGAAGCGCAGCCTTCCGTCCGGGGAGCCGTCGTCGGCAAGGCGTTCTATGAGGGAAGTCTCTCTCTCGCTGTGTTCGCGAGGAAGGGCTCGTGAGAGAGAGAGAAGACGGCGCGACCGGTTTGAAAGTCCGGCTCGTGCCGTGCCTGGACGTGCGGGACGGGCGCGTGGTCAAGGGGACCCGCTTCGTGTCGCTGCGCGACGCGGGCGACCCCGTCGAAGCGGCCGCCCGCTACGCGGCCGAGGGCGCCGACGAGATCGTTTTCCTGGATATATCGGCTACGCCGGAGGGGCGCTGTGCCGCGCGTGAAGTCGTGGAACGCACGGCGCGGTCTCTCTTCGTGCCCCTGACGGTCGGGGGCGGAGTGCGCAGCGCGGCCGACGCCGAACGACTCCTCCGTGCCGGAGCTGACCGGGTGGGGGTCAACTCCGCGGCCGTCGAGCATCCCGGGCTCCTGGACGAGCTCTGGCGCGGCTTCGGCAGCCAGTGCATCGTGCTGGCCGTGGACGCGATCCGCGCGGGAAACGGCTGGACGGTCCGGACGGAAGCGGGTCGCCGCGCATGGGACAGGGACGCCGTCTCCTGGGCGAGAGAGGGGGCGGAGCGCGGAGCGGGAGAGATTCTCCTGACATCGATCGACCGCGACGGCACCGGACGCGGATACGATCTGGAGCTTCTCGAGGAGGTCGTGGCAGCCGTGAACGTTCCCGTGATCGCGTCCGGAGGCGCTGGCGCCTACGGGCATCTCGTCGAAGGAGCGCGGGCCGGGGCGTCGGCGTTGCTCGTCGCCGGGACATTTCACCGGGGCGAGCTGACGATTCGGGGCGCGAAGGAAGCCCTGGCTCGCGCCGGAGTGCCGGTCAGGATGACGGCGTGAACCTCGACGACGTCAAGTTCGACGCGGACGGGCTTGTGCCGGTCGTCGTGCGCGACACGGTCACGGGCGCCGTCGCGATGTTCGCCTTCGCCAATCGCGCGGCCCTGGAGAAGACCCTCGAGTCGCGGCAGGCGACCTTCTGGAGCCGTTCCCGAAACGCGATCTGGATCAAGGGCGAGACCTCCGGAAACCGGATGGAGGTCCTCTCCGTCACCGCCGATTGCGACGGCGACGCCGTTCTCTACGAAGCGCGCGTCTCGGGTCCCGCCTGCCACACCGGAAAACCGACGTGCTTCCACGATCCCCTCGATGAATCCTGGACCGGGCCTGCCGAGAACTTCGATCTGGCTCCGCTCTTCGCGGTCTTGAAGCTGCGGCAGCGGGAGCGCCCGGAAGGGTCCTACTCGACGAAGCTCTTCGAAAGAGGACTCGACCACATCCTGAAGAAGATCGGAGAGGAAGCCTCGGAAGTCATCGTCGCCATGAAGAACCCGGATGACGAGGCCCTGGCCGGTGAGGTGGCGGACCTCCTCTATCACCTCGCCGCCGCCATGACCGCGCGCGGCTTGCCGCCCCGCGCCGTCAACGAGGCGCTCGCGCGGAGACGCAAACCGTGAGCCGCGAGCAGGAACGCGCCGAATTTCTGTCCCTCGCGTCGGCAAGACGCGTCGTGCCGGTCGCCAGGGTGTTTCCCTCCGACGCCCTGACACCGGTGACGCTCTTTCGCAGGATGCGCCGATCGGGCAAGGAATGCTTTCTTCTTGAGAGCGTCGAGGGGGGCGAAGCAATCGCTCGCTACACGTTTCTCGGATGCGGACCGGTGGCGCGCCTGACGATTCGGAGCGGCGTCCTGGAGGAAGAGCGCGGAGGATCGCGTCATACGGCGCGGGGCGACGCCTTGAAGGTGCTCTCCCGGCTCGCGGTGCGCCCGGGCTTCGAATCCAACCCGGACTTGCCGCCGCTCTCCGCCGGCGCCGTGGGCTTTCTTTCTTACGACGCCGTACGCCTCTTCGAGGCTATTCCGGACAGCCATCCCCGTGAGGGAGAGATCCCCGACGGTCTCTTCCTCCTCTTCGATGCGACCGTCGCATTCGACCATCCGCGGCAACGCCTTCTGCTTCTGACGAACATCGGCGTCGAGCGGGCCGCCGAGAAAGAGAAGGAAGTGGACGCGGCGATCGCTCGCCTCGACCGGCTCGAGAAACTCCTGTGGGAGGATCCTCCCATTCCCGCCGCGGCGAAACACGCGGCCCCGGGCGGCCGGGGTCGGCCAGCCAGAGAGAAGCGGAGGTCCGAGAAACCGGCGTCACGGTCGCTCTCCGCAACGAGTTCCCTGCCCGGCGCCGACATCAACTCCGACTTCTCGCCTCTCGCGCCCCGGGAGAAATTCCTCGAGGCCGTGTGCCGGGCCAAGGAGGCCATCCTCGCAGGCGACATCTACCAGGTCGTCCTCTCGCAGCGCTGGTCCGGGCCGCTCGACGTGGACCCCTTCGACGTCTATCGCGCGCTGCGCATGCTCAATCCCTCGCCGTACCTCTTCTATCTCGAGACCCGCGAAGCGGCGATCTTCGGCGCGTCGCCGGAGATGCTGGTGCGTTGCCGGGGCCGGGACGTCGAGACCCGCCCGATCGCCGGCACGGCCGGCCGGGGCGCGACCCCCGGCGAGGACCGCGCGCTGGCCGCGCAAATGCTCGCCGACCCAAAGGAGAGGGCCGAGCACGTGATGCTCGTGGATCTGGCCCGCAACGACCTGGGGCGCGTCTGCGAGATCGGTTCGGTCTCGGTCCCGCGGTACGCGTCGGTCGAGAAGTACTCTCACGTCCAGCATCTGGTCTCCGAGGTCCGCGGCACCCTGGCGGCGAGGAAGACCTCGTGCGACGCCCTGGCCGCCTGCTTTCCGGCGGGGACCCTGACGGGCGCCCCGAAGATCCGGGCGATGGAAATCATCGACGAGCTCGAATCGGCGCGCCGCGGCGTTTACGGCGGAGCGGTCGGGTATCTTGACGCCGCCGGCAACCTCGATGTGGCCATCGCGATCCGCATGGCCGTCGTCGAGCGCGGCCTCTGCCGGATCCAGGCGGGCGCCGGCATCGTTGCCGACTCGATTCCGGAACGGGAATACCGCGAAGCCGAATCCAAGGCCGCGGCGCTCTTCCGCGCCATCGACACGGCCCGCGACTGGAGCCGACGTGAGCCGTAAGGCGTCAGCCGTCAGCCGAGCGACGAAGTGCGGCGGTGCCTCCTCGCGGGCCACGGCTCGCCGCTCACGGCTCACGGCTTACGAATCATGATCTTCCTCGTCGACAACTACGATTCCTTCACCTACAACCTCGTGCAGGCGGTGGGGAAGTTCGATCCGGACATCGTCGTCGCGCGCAACGACCGGTTCGACCCGAAGAGAGTCGTGGCGCGGCGCCCCCGCGCGATTCTGATCTCGCCCGGCCCGGGCCGTCCGGAGAACGCCGGACGAACGATCGAGATGATCGCCGCCGCCGAGTCGAAGGCCATCCCGCTTCTGGGCGTCTGTCTGGGCCATCAGGCCATCGCCGCGTACCACGGCGGAATCGTCGAGCGCGCCCCGGCGCCGCGACACGGAAAATCCTCCCGTGTCACGCATCACGGCGCGGGTCTCTTCGCGGGGCTGCCCAATCCGTTCGAGGCGGCGCGCTACCATTCTCTGGCCGTGCGGGAAGAGGGGCTGCCGGCGGAACTGACGGTGACCGCGAAGAGCGACGATGGGGTCGTGATGGCGCTCTCCCACCGGTCCCTTCCGGTCTTCGGCGTCCAGTTTCACCCCGAGTCGGTGTTGACGCCGGAGGGGGAGAAACTCCTGTCCAACTTCCTGGGACGGAAGATCGCAGGATGACTCCCACGGTCGCCGAGGCATTGAAAATCGTGGCGGCCCGCAAGCCGCTGCCGCGCGATCTGGCCGAGGCGACATTTCTCGACCTGATGGACGGGAAGGCGACGGAAGCGCAGAAGGGAGCGCTCCTGCTCGGGATTGCCACGAGAGGAGAGACCGCGGAAGAGATCGCCGGGGCGGTGGCGGCGCTCCGGATGCGCATGCGTCGCGTCGAGACCGTCCGTTCGCCGCTGCTCGACACGTGCGGTCCTGGCGGGATCGGCCGGGACCTCTTCAATCTTTCGACCGCTGCGGCCATCGTGGCCGCGGGAGCGGGAGCTTCGGTCGCGAAGCACGGCAATCGCTCCATTTCTTCCCGGGTCGGATCGGCGGACGTCCTCTCGGCGTGCGGCGTCTCGATTGACCTCGATCCTCAAACGGCCGGACGGGTGTTGGACGAGATCGGGCTCGTCTTCCTCTTTGCGCCATCGTTTCATCCCGCCATGAAGGAGCTGGGGACGGTCCGGCGTGAGCTTGGCGTGCGCACAATCTTCAACGCGTTGGGACCGCTCGCCAATCCGGCGGGTGCAACGCGGCAATTGATCGGCGTGGGACGGCCCGAACTCGTCCGGCTGCTCGCCGACGCTCTCGCGTCGCTGGGCGCCGAGCGGGCCGTGGTCTTTCACGCCGCCAACGGCCTCGATGAGCTCGTTCCGGGCGTTCCCGCCTCCGGGGTCGAGGTCAATGAGGGCTGGACGCGCCCCTGGAACTACGATCCCGCAACGCTGCCGCAGCGCGCCGTCGAGATGTCGCAGCTCGTCGGAGGAAGCCCGCACGACAACGCCGGGATGCTTCAGAGACTCCTCGGCGGAGAGGTCGGCCCGCGGCGCGAGGCCGTGCTCCTGAACGTCGCCGTGGCCCTGACGGTCGAGGGGAGCGCGTCGGATGCGGCAGACGGCTATGAAAGGGGCCGCGCCGCGATCGACAGCGGAGCGGCCCGTGCGGCTTTCGACCGGATGCGCGAGAGGAGCCGTCCGCGGACGACGGACGCGGCGGCGCCATGACGGCGATCCTTGAGCGCATCCTCATGGCCAAGAGGGCGAGGCTGGACCGCGGAGATTACGCCGCGGCGCTCGCGGTTCCGGCCACGGCAACCGATGGAGCCCGGTTCGTGGCATCC
>DASWDK010000229.1:0-4976 GCA_036395335.1 Thermoanaerobaculia bacterium | reverse complement strand
TTTTTCCCCTCGTTTCTCCTTTTCCGCTTCCCTTCTTCCGTTCCTCCTCACGCATCGGCGACGACGACCTGCGCGGTCGCCGAAGGAAACCGCAATTCCCGCTCGGACCGCGCCACGAACGTCGCGCAGACCAGGTCGCCGACGACGTTCAGAACCGTCCGGCACATGTCCAGAAACCGGTCGACGCCGAGGATGATCCCGATTCCCTCGGGTGGAATGCCGACCGTCTGAAGGACGATCACGATCAGGGGAAGAGACCCTCCCGGGACCCCCGCCGTCCCCACGCCCGCGAGGATCGACAGGATGACCACCGTAATCTGCTGACGCAAGGAGAGATCGATGCCGAACACCTGCGCCAGGAAGAGAACGGTCACCCCCTCGAAAAGTGCCGTGCCGTTCTGATTGCCCGTGGCACCGACGGTCAGCACGAAGTTGCCGATCTTCGGCGGGACCCCCAGCTTCTCGGCCGAGATCCGGAGACTTGTCGGGAGCGTCGCGTTGGACGAGGCGGTCGAGAACGCGGTCAGAATCACCTCGCGGCATCGGAAGAACCACTCGACGGGCGGCACGCGCGCGAGGAGCTTCAGGATCCCGGAGTAGACGACGAACATCTGGATGAGGAGCCCGCCCACGACGACTCCGACGTAGCCGCCGAGGCGCGGGATCACCGCAAATCCCGACCGCGCCGTCAGGGAGAAGAGGAGCGCCGCGACGCCGTACGGAGCGAGTGCCATCGCCCAGTCCACGATCTTCATCGAGACGCGCTGGATGCCGGAGAACACGTCGATGAGCGGCTCTGCTTTTGCGTCGCGGATTCGCGCGAGCGCGACGCCGAAGAAGACCGCGAAGACCATGAGCGCCAGCATCTCTCCGGTGAGCGCGTCCACCGCGGCCGCCAGAGGGTTTCTCGGAATGAGAGACAGCAACGCGTCGACCCAGCTCTGGGCCTGTTGAGCGTTCTCGATCGCCTTCTGCGACTGCGACGCGAACGTGCTCGAGAGCTCGGCGCGAACGGAAGGATCGACACCCGCTCCCGGACGGAAGAAGTTCACCATCGCGATCCCGATGCCGACCGAGATCCCGCTCGCGAAAAGCGTGTAGACGAGCGTCTTCAGCCCGATCCGGCCGAGTCTCTTCACGTCGCCGAGCTCGAGGACTCCGAGCACGAGCGAGGAAAAGACGAGCGGCACGACGACCATGAAGATCAGCCGGAGGAAGAGCTGTCCGACGGGATACGCCACGTTGTCGACGACCCAGTTGACCCAGGGCGCCTCTCCCGCCACCTCGTGAACGAAGAGCCCGCCGACGAGGCCGAGGATCAGCCCGAAAAAGATCTTCGTGTGCCGCGGCAGACGGCGGCGTTCGCGGCGCGACGGGCTCGGCGGGCGATCGGACATCGGCTCGGCCGGTGAACTCTAGCAGGGGTCAACGCGGAATCGCCGAATTCGGGTTCCGCGCGGATGAGCGGAATTCAGGACCTGTCGAGCCGAAAAAAAGCCCCTCCCGCGGGAGGGGCTGGAAGAGTGTCCGCAATCCCGATTCAGGGATTGAACGTCACCACGATGACGGCCTTGCCGCGGTTGGACGTGTCGGTCAACTCGGTCGCCGTCGTGATGCGCGATGCGTCGATCGAGTGGCGGTCGACGAGATACGCCTTGGCGTTCTCCGCACGCTGGCGGGCGAGCGTCTCGCGGCGCGAGGCCGCGGTCCCGTCGTCCGGATACCCGGTGATGACGACGGTCGCGCGCGGGTTCTCTCGGAGGCGGAGCGCCACGGCGTCGAGACGCGCCTTCGCGATGTTCGTGACGCGCGCGCTGCCCCGGTCGAAGTCGATCGTGTCGGTCGTCGGAGCCGGCGGCGGGGGCGGTGCGACGACGGGCGGAGCCGGCGGCGGCATCGGAGCGGGCGGTGCTTCGGGCGGAGCCGGCGGCGGCGGGGGCGGCGGCGGAGCGGGAGGCGGCGCGATGACGGTCGGAGCCGCGTGGCCTCCGAAGTGGAACAGGACCCCGACGTTGGGCTGAAAATCCGTGCGCGAGTCCTTCTCGAACAGGCCGAACTCGTCCCGAAGGTTTCCCTTGAAGTTGTGCTGACCCTTGAGCTCGAGGCGCAGGCCGACCGCCTTGCTGAACCGATACTCGGAGCCGAAGGCCAGATACGCGAGCGCGGTTCCCCTTCCCTTGAAGACGTCTTCTCTCGAAGCACCGCCTCCGAGGGCGAGGTAGGTGTTCCAGCCCGGGACTCGCGGGGTGAAGTCCCACAACCCGCCGAAGGTCAGCTCCCAATAGTCGTTGAACCGCTCCGGGTTCGTCCATTGAGCAGTTGCTTCGAGGGCGAAGTGGTTCGTCAACATGTACCCCAACCGACCGCCGTAGAAGAGAAAGTCGTTGGTGTCGATGTCGCAATCGCAAAAGAAGTCCGTGTCGCCGAGAAACGTGTACCCGATGTGTGGACCGACGTACCACTCGCCGGCGAGATCCGACGAGGGGACTACCCGATCACCGACGTCGGTGTACGTCTGCGCCGACGCGGTTCCCGTGACCAGCAGGAGCGCAGCAATCGCCGTTGTCAGAATCGCCGATCTCAATTTCCTCATCTTCAAGCCTCCGCGCGAATGCGCTCTCAACATTTGTTCAGGAACAGGAAACCGGTCGCCGTCTGCCCCGTCGTGAGGGTGATCGTGTAAGTGCCGGGAAAACCTTGCGTTCCGGGGAACGTCTGAAAGAAGTTCTCCGGCAGGATCTCGGAGAGAACGTACGTGCCGGCCGGCAGATTGCTGAAGGTGAAGTTCCCCTGCGCATCGGAAGTCGCGGACGCGATCAGGTTGCCGCTCTGGTCATGCAGCTCGAACACGACGCCTTCGAACCCACGGTCGATCCCGTCGAAGACTCCATTGGCGTTCAAGTCGAGGATCTTCCGGCCGGAGATCGAGGCCGTGCCGGTCGGAGCCTGAGAGGCGCGATTTCCGAAAGCGAGGTTGGTTACGGACTGCCCCACGGTGAGCTCCACCGTGAACGTGCCCGGCGCCGCGGGCGCAGTTTGCGCGAAGCCGATGGGGACGATCTCGGAAACGAGGTAAGTACCGGGGACGAGGCCGGTGAACGAGAACGATCCCGACGCGTCGGTCGAGGTCGAGCGAACGGCGTTGGAGGCGTCGGTGATGCGGATCGTGACGCCGGGCAGCCCTTCCTCGTCCGAGTCCCGCACGCGGTTCCCGTTTGCGTCGTTGAATTTCACGCCGCTGACCATTCCGGCCAGCGCGCGGTTTCCGAAGAGATTTCCGGACGAGCTGCGCTCTGTGAAGTTGATCGTCGTGAAGATCGATCCCGGCGGAGGCGGAGCGGTCTGCGCGAAGCCGGCCGGAACCGTTTCGGTCAGCGTGAACGTGCCGAACGGAACTGCCGCGAACGTGAAGTTGCCGTCTGCGTCCGTCACGACCGACAGGTTGGTCCCCGTCGGGTCGTTGGTCGAGGCCGTGCGCGTGATCGTGACCCCCGGGAGCCCGGGCTCACCGGCGTCCCGCACCCCGTTCGCGTTGGCGTCGAGGAACTTGGTGCCGGTGATCGTTCCCGTCAGAACTCCCCGGAAGTTGCCGAACACGTTGTCGATCGAGCTGCCTCCGGCAGCGAGCGTGACCGCAATCGAGTTGGCGGCCGGCACGGTCAGCGAGAAGCCCTGGCGAATCGTTTCCGAGAGGATGTAAGCGCCCGGCACGACGTCGGTGAAGAGAAAGTTGCCGTTGGCGTCCGTCGTAACGGTCTGCACGGGCGGCGCGCCCGGCGCAGCGGGCGTCAGATTGATGGTGAAGCCGGCGAGCCCGGGCTCACCCGGATCCCGTACGCCGTTGGCGTTCAGATCTTCGAACTTGATGCCGCCGATCGCGTTGGGAATGAGCTGATTGCCGAAATCGAGGCCGCTGAAGTTCTCGTCGCAACCTTCGACGAAGTAGCCGCGGTCGAGCGCGATCAGGCGGCGCGAGACGCGCCGGTCGTTCGGCGCCGTCTGCCTGTAGCCGAACGGCACCGTTTCGGTGACGCGGAAGTCGGTTCCGTGCTCGAGGCCGCACAACTGGAAAGTGCCGTCGCCGCCGGTCAACGCCCGCAGAGGAGCGCGGTCCGGGTGTTGGACGTCCGCGGCGTGGATCTCGATTCCCGGCAGTCCGGGCTCACCCGAATCGCGCAAGCCGTTTCCGTTGCGATCCTCGAACTTGACGCCGGAAACGCAGAACGTGTCCTCGCAGAACCGCTTGTCCTCCACGCGGAACGAGGTCGTCAGAGAGAACTCCGGCCGGAAGCCGTGGAAGCACCCGGTTCCGCAAACCGGGTCGATCTGCGTCGCGTCTCCTTCGAACCGGGCGACCGGCGTCAGCCACAGGAGGTACGTCGCGTCGAGGTTTCCGGCATCGCGGAACGGCGCCAGCCCGACGGCGAGCTCGCCGCAAGGTCCCTGCGCTCCTGTCGCGTGCGTCGTCCCGCTGTAGGAGGCGAGCACGCCGTTTACGATCGTCACGAGGCGCTCGGCGACCGGGTCGGACGAGAGCAGCCGCGTTCCGGAGAGGTCCGTGACCTGGAAGTCGTATGGCCCGTCGGGCAGGAATTGAGTGAAAGCGCACCCGGCGGTCGTCGGACCCGCGGTGAAGAAGACGTCCTCCTTGTCGGCGAAGACGGCTTGCGCGGTCGAGCCGGCGCCGACCGTCGTCAGGACACCCGGCACCTGCGCGAGAGCACCGAGCGAGCACAGCATCAGAGCGATCGCGGCGACTGGGAATCGCACCCGATTCATTCCGTCCCTACCTTCCTTCGTTTTCTTTTTCCGGAGATGAGCAGGTCCGCTGACCCCTCCAACCGTCCGGCGCGATGTTGCAAGGAGCGTGCCTCGGTCAGTGTGCGGCGTAGCGCAAGATCCGACCCCCCTTCATCACGAAGAAGACGCGCTCGGTCACGTGGATGTCCTTCAGAGGATCTCCCGGCACCGCGACG